>JBFFCW010000096.1:0-10644 GCA_041559695.1 Desulfobacterales bacterium | reverse complement strand
TATTTTCCGATTCCTTTGATCAGAAAAATTGTTCGGAAAATCAAAAAGCAACCCTCTTCGGATCGGGCTTTTTTTGAGCTCCACGGCAAATATTTTCGTCCGGCAGACCGGCTGCTCACTGAAGATATCGTCGGAAGAGACACATTTCACGAAACCACCGGTCTGGGGCACAAATGGATCCGCAAGGCCCAAGAATGGGGACTCATCGAGCCGCAAATGCAAGACGGACAGCCCGTTTATTCACTGGATGACATCGCCGTCGCTAAATTGATGGTGGATATGGACCATATCGGTTTTGGCCCCAAAGATGGTCACGACCCCGAGGATCTGCGATACATTGCCGATTTCGTAAAAGAGTTTGTGGTAAGCAGTTTTAAGAAATATTACCAGACGAACCTGGAAAAATTGTCCGCGGCGGATTTTGAACCAAAGCGGGACCAGTTTCATGAAGTCATCAGCCTTTTTTTCTATCATCTATATCGTAAATTTGCCCGGCAGACCATCCACCAGCTGCTTGAATCCGAAGACAACGATTAAATGCCATGATCGAGCTTTATCCCAACATATTCTATATTCCCGGCAAAAATAATTCACGGTTTCCTTACTGCGCTTGCCTGTATCTCAAGGGTCAAGACATGCGGGTGCTGATCGATGCCGGCATGGGTGCCAGCCATCTTGCGCCGGTACGAAAGTGGGGCATCGACATTTTGATCTTGACGCACTGCCATATCGATCATCGCCTGACCCGCAAAGAGATTCCGGATGTGCCGGTCTGGTGCCATGAAGCAGATGCGCTTTTTTTAAATGACCGCAATCTTTTTTTTAATACCATCGGTTTACAGCGCAGCGGGTTGAACTTTGCGGGACTCCTGGACGATACCGCTGGCATGTTCGGAATCGAAATCAGTCATCACATTTTTGACACAGAATGCATCGACCTGGGGGGCATCAGTCTCGAAGCCATTCATACCCCCGGGCACACGCCGGGTCATCTCGCATTTTACATCCCTGAAGCAGATTTGCTTTTTGCTGCAGATGTGGACCTGACCTCTTTTGGCCCGTTTTATGGGCACGACTTTGCTGACATTGACGAATTTATCCAATCCATTGAGAGGTTAAGGCAGAAAAACGCTAACATCGTCGTCACAGGCCATGCCGGTCCGTTTGATGGTAATGTCATCGAAAAATTCAATGCATTCGAAGAAATTGTTTATCGCCGGGATCGGATGATACTTGACCAATTAACACAGCCAAGGACGCTTGTTGATTTTAGAGGCCGCAATCTCATATTTCGAACCTATCCCGATTTCCCGGATCTGATCCGGTGGTTCGAGCTGGTCCACATTGAAAAGCATCTTGAGCGGCTAAAAGCGAACGGAAAAGTTCAACACTCAGGCGATATGTGGGCAGCAGCAGAAAGTTGATTTCTGAAATTGCCCACAAATAAACTCAGAGACCATTTATGCAAACAGCGGCTCGCAGGCCGTTAGGGGATCGCACGGAGGAATCAATGGCGAAGAAAACGTATCAACCCGGAGAAAATTATCATTATCCTCTTATTCTCAAAAAGTTGCTCAAGACCCCCTTGATCTATTCGCCCGATCAGGAAATTGTCTACAATGACAAGAACCGGTATACCTATCGGACATTGAATGAGCGCATCAACCGGCTGGCCGATGGTCTAAAGAAGCTCGGTGTGGCTAAAGGAGACATTGTCGCAGTGTTCGATTATGACAGTCATCGCTACTTAGAATGTTTTTTTGCCATTCCAATGATGGGAGCGGTTCTTCAGACGATAAACTGGCGCCTGTCGAGCGAACAGATCCTTTACACCCTGAACCATGCGGAGGCGAAAGTCATCATTGTCCATGCTGAGTTTTTTCCAATTCTGCAGAACATCAGAGATCGATTGGAAACGGTTCAGAAGTTTGTCATCATCGAAGCGGACGACGATGCCGCGCATCATCGCTTAAAAAGTGATGCAGCCTATGAGCAATTGTTGCAATCTGGATCAACTGCCTATGCATTTCCCGATTTGGACGAAAACACCAAAGCCACAACGTTTTACACCACCGGCACCACCGGCAATCCAAAAGGGGTTTATTTTTCCCACCGCCAATTGATGCTGCACACCCTTGGCGTGAGCATCGTTTCCGGCTGCTATCACACGATCGGACGGTTTCGATCGAATGATGTCTATATGCCGCTAACACCCATGTTTCATGTCCATGCCTGGGGATTTCCTTACGTGGCGACCCTGCTGGGTGCAAAACAGGTCTATCCCGGCCGTTACGAGCCGGAAAAACTCTTGAAATTAATCGAAAAGGAAGGGGTAACGTATTCTCACTGCGTGCCCACGATTTTACAGATGCTTTTAAACTGCCCGACCATAAACGAGGTGGATCTGTCCAATTGGAAGGTCACCATCGGCGGTGCTCGACTGCCGAGAGGCCTGGCCCGGGCCGCCAAAGAGCTGGGCATCGAAATTCATGCCGGCTATGGCATGTCGGAGACCTGTCCGGTTATCAGTACGGCGACGCCAAAAGAGCACATGCTCGATTGGGAAGACGACGTGTTGCTGGACATCATTATTAAAACCGGCCGGCCGCTTCCATTGGTGGAATTTGAGGTTTTCGATGCGCAAGACCGGGCGTTGCCGCACGACGGAAAATCAAGCGGTGAAGTCGTAATGCGTGCTCCGTGGTTGACTGAAAGCTATTTTAAAGAACCGGATAAGACCGAGGCGCTATGGCGCAATGGCTGGCTACACAGTGGGGATGTGGGATACATTGATGAAGAAGGTTACCTGCAGATAACCGACCGGATCAAAGATGTTATTAAAAGCGGCGGGGAATGGATATCATCTTTGGACCTGGAAAACTTGATGAGCCAGCATGAAGCGGTATTGGAATCGGCCGCCATCGGAATTCCGGATGAAAAGTGGGGAGAACGGCCGTTGATGATCGTGACCTTAAAGCCGGAATACAGGGGCAAAGTGACGGCCGAAGATTTTATACAATTTATGCAAAAATTTGCCGAAGAAGGAAAATTGCCCAAATACGGCGTGCCGGATCGTTACGAATTTGTAGATGAGATTCCTAAAACCAGTGTGGGGAAATTGGATAAAAAGGAATTAAGAAGAAATTATGAGAAATAATTTCTGTTTTTTCTTGCGACGCGCTTTAAGCATGGGCCAACTGGCGGCCATGTTTTGCGTGCACCGGGCAGCTGGCGGCATCGGGATTTTAAGCAAAGAATTTTGAAGGCCTGATTTAAGGAGATGATTATGGCAATTGATGGGCGGCTTAAAGACAAGGTGGCCATTATCACCGGGGCGGCCAGCGGTATCGGCAAAGCAACCGCTGTTTTGTTTGCAAAAGAAGGTGCCCGGATCGCACTGGCGGATATTGATGCAGCGGGTTTAAAAACAGTTGCGAATCACATTGCTGAAGCCGGCGGGACGGCCATCACAAAAAAGGCAGACGTGTCGAAAGAAAATGAGGTTAAGACGCTTGTGGCGCGTGCTTTAAAGGCCTATTCGAAAGTCGATATTGTTTGCAACATTGCCGGTGTAGCCGGAGACCTGGTCGGCCCCGACCAGCAGGATAAACAAGTCTGGCAGCGCGTTTACGAGGTGAATGTCATGGGCGCGGTTTATGCCACAAAACATATTTGCCGGCATATGCAGCAGAGAAAATCGGGTGCCATCGTAAATGTTTCATCTGTAGCCGGCATTCGGTCCGGGGCCGGCGGAAATGCTTACAGTGCCAGCAAGGCAGCGCTCATTAATTTTACCCAAACGGCGGCCTGCGATCTGGGCGGTTACCATGTCCGGGTAAATGCCGTTTGCCCCGGTCTGATCGAAACCGGAATGACCCGATCGATTTTCGATTATGCCAGGAAAAGCGGCAAAGAGCATAAACTGGGCAGCCGTTGTGAATTGAGGCGATACGGAGAACCCGAAGAGGTGGCCCGTGTCATCCTGTTTCTGGCCAGCGAAGAAGCCAGCTATGTGACCGGACAGGCGCTTGCGGTCGATGGCGGCAACACCGCATCATTAAACATGCCCGGCATGAAAGTTTAGAAGTGGCTTCAGAAACCCATCTCCCCGCTCAATGGAGCGGGATTTCGCATCTAATTGAAAGGTTATTTAAGGGGCTCAAAGGGCCCAATGGCTGCGTTGTCCCGCGAATTAAAATACTCACAGACTCACGTGTACGCTCGAACACACGCATTTCAATCCGCGGGACGCCTTGATGCATACCTTAATCTATTCAGAATCGATATGTAATCCCGCTTCTGCGGGACCCTTGAACCTGATCTGTAGTTCTGAAACCACTTCTCAACACTGGAGGCAAAGATAATGGCAAAAATTACTGCGAACGGCATCCAGATTGAATACGATACTTTTGGAAAGCATGGCGATCCTCCACTGCTTTTAATTGTGGGCCTGGCCTGCCAGCTAATTCACTGGGATGAGGGGTTGTGCGAGCAACTGGCACGGCGAGGCCATTATGTGATTCGATTCGATAACCGCGATGCGGGCCTTTCAACCAAATTCGCAGAAAGCGGCATACCCGATATCGGACAAATCATCAAAGCCCGGATGAAGGGCGAGGTGATGAGACCTCCGTACACGCTCGAAGACATGGCCGACGATGCGGTCGGGCTACTCGATGCTTTAGAAATCGAAAAGGCGCATATCTGCGGTATATCAATGGGGGGCATGATTGCCCAGACCATTGCGCTGAATCATCGCCAGCGGATTTTAAGTCTTATCTCGATTTACAGCCAAACGGGCAATCCCGCGCTTCCGCCGCCAACACCCGAGGCATTGGAATGCTTGCTCACGCCGCCACCCATGGAACGTGAAGCCAACATCACCTATACCCTTGATGTATGGCGCACCTTTTCAGGAACAGGTTTTCCGCTGGACGAGGATTGGCACAGAAAAATCGCCGCCCAGGCTTATGATCGCGCCTTTTACCCGGAAGGTGTGGCCCGCCAGATGGCGGCCGTCTTAGCTCAAAAAAACAGGAAATCCGAACTGGGTTCGGTCTCCGTGCCAACACTGGTGATTCACGGAGCTGATGACCCGCTAGTGGCGGTTGAAGGCGGTAAAGATACGGCTGACGCTATACCGGGGGCTGAGCTGGTAATCATTGACGGTATGGGACACGATCTGCCGCATGGTGGGGCCTGGTCGCAGATTGTCGATGGGATTGTAAATCACACCCAAAAAATTTCCACCTAATATTAAAATAATGTTTTGATCGAGGAGGTTTTATGGAACTCCAGGAAGCCGTACTCGGGCGGCGCAGCATTCGTCAATTTTTGCCCAGGCCCGTACCGGATGAACTGATTAGAGACCTTATTGCTAAATCCCTTTGGTCGCCCTCCTGGGGCAACACCCAGCCATGGGAGATCGTTGTGGGAACCGGTGAATCCCTTGCAAAATTCAAGAAGAAAAATCGGGACGCATTTTTAGAAGGTAAGTCGTCGACCACCGATATCCCCATGCCTCAGGCTTGGCCTGATCATAATAAACTGAGATACAAGGAGCTGGGTAAAAGTGTTCTGGGAGCCCTTTCAATCCCCAGAGAAGACCAGCAGGCAAGAATCGACCATTTTGCCTGGATGTTCACCCTTTTTGATGCGCCGGCAATGGTCCTATTTACCCTGGATAAAACGCTTTTGCTTGAATACGCGATGCTCGATGTGGGCCTTATTCTACAAACTTTCTGTCTGCTGGCACATGAGAAAGGTCTGGGTACCTGTGTATTAGCTGTTTCTATTATGTACCCTGAAATCGCACGGGAGGTGTTTTCAATTCCTGACACCAAGCGCCTGGTAATAGGTACGGCTCTTGGCTGGCCTGATTCGAAGGCACCCGTGAATTCATTTAAAAGAAATAGGGGGCACCTGGAAGAATTCGTAAGATGGGTTCGGTAACAGAGGTCAGAGGGCTAAACCAAATGATTGCGGATTGCGGATTGTAAGACCAGCGTATTGAGCTCTCGCTTCTTGCTCCTGCCTGCTCATTGAAGTCTATACCAGAAACCAGAAGCAAGAAGCCAGTAGCCTGAGGCATGAAACCGGGCACCTAAAATAAAGCGGTATTTAATAAATTACTCACAGGTCGTTAAACCGAAGTAGCTATTTCCAGGTGATTTTTGGCGGCTTGCGCTCCGGCATACGAAAATATTTTGCCTTGGGGTACCCCAGCATCACCGGGTAAAAGTGTGTATGTTCTTCAGGGAGACCGATGGCTTTTTGAAGCGGCGGCCATGCCAGCATGGCGCCTTTCAGCAAACCTGCCCAACAGGCACCCAGCCCCAGGCTGGGGGCCGCCAGCTCCAGGTAGGACAATGCCAGGGTGAGATTTACCGTGCCGTTTAGATCCTGTTTGGGTGCCGAAGCCACAACCACGGCCGGTGCGCCTCTTAGCGCCGCATCATAACCTGCGTCCCAGGCAGCTACGATCCCCGGAATATAGGCCATTTTAGCGGCTCTAGGGTCTTTCTCAAGCAGGGCCCTCGCCCAGTCCGCCACCATTTTTGCAAATTCTCTGACGATATCCCTGCCGTTGAAAACCAGCCATTCGACCAGCTGGGCATTGCTGGCCGTCGGAGCATAGCGCGCAATTTCAATTAATCTCTGGATCTTCTCTTTTTCTACCGGCTGCTTTTTAAAAAAGCGGATGGAACGGCGTGATCGCAGAAATTGGATCACCTGGGCTTCATTGATGCCGAGCTCCTTTTGGATCGGTGGGCAGTCCTCAAGGGCAACAATTTTATGGCTGAGGGCTCCGTGGGGGCAGACCGCCACACAATGGCCGCAGGTTAAACAAAATTTTTCGCCGCCCGGTACCATTTCCGGATAGCTTTCTTTGTCTTTGAGTCGGATAATGGCCGTGGGGCAGTCCCTGGCGCAGAATCCGTCCTGCTTGCACTTGTTTTCATCGACAATCAGCAAACTCATTTTTCTTTTCCTTTTTGCAGGTTCTATTTGCCTTTAAACTCCGGTTTGCGTTTTTCCAGAAAGGCGCTGAAACCTTCTTTGCAATCTTCAGACTGCCCGACGATTTTACTGCCTTCTTCTTCGACTTTCAAGCCGGCATCCAGGCCTTCATAGGCGCCGGCCGCGATTGCTCGCAAAACGCAGCTAACAGCCACCGGCGGTCTAGTTGCCAGCTTTTCGCCTAACGCCCGGGCGTCATCCATCAGGCGCCCCGGCGCTGATACCTGATTGACCAAACCGGCCTCCAATGCTTCGGTGGCGTTTATTTTCCGGCTGAACAGGATCATTTCCAGCGCTTTTGCTTTTCCGGCGAGCAGCGGCAAACGCTGGGTGCCGCCCCAACCCGGGATGATGCCAAGATTCAGCTCGGTCAGGCCGACCATGGCCTCCGGCGTATTTACCATTATCCTGAATTGACAGCACATGGCCAGTTCCAGGCCGCCGCCCAGAGCGTAGCCGTTGATGGCGGCAATGACCGGTTTCGGGAAACGGTCGATGCGGCGCCACAGTTCTCGCGCTTTAGGGCTTGTTTTCTTGGAATTGCCGGCATCACTGACGTCAAAGCCGGCTGAAAAACATTTTTCACCGGCGCCGGTGATGATGACCACGCGCACATCAGAATCGTTTTCAACCGCGTCCAACGCCTGTTCAAAATCCTGCATCGTGGCCCAGTTCCAGGCGTTGACCGACGGGTGGTTGATGGTGATGGTTGTCAGATATTTTTGTTTCGTCAGAATGATGTTATCCAGTTGCATGAATAGACTCCTTAGGATTTTTCAGAATAAACGAAAGGGCTTTTAAACTCGCAGCGGTTGGAACCCAAAACCAGTTGTCAGCCAGTTCTCTCGAACAGCGCCGCGATTCCGAGACCGCCGCCGCCGCAAATACATTCAAGCCCAATGCGCGCGTTGCGGCGTTTCATCTCGTGCAGCAGCGATACCAGCACCCGGGTCCCGGTGCAGGCCACGGGATGCCCGAGTGAAATGCCCGAGCCGTTCATGTTGATCTTGCCGTAATCTTTTCGCTTCACACCCATATCCTTTAGATCAGCCAGCACCTGGGCCGCAAACGCTTCCTGGATTTCGATGATATCGATCTGATCGAGGGAAACGCCTGCCGAATTTAACGCCTTTTTAACCGCCAGGGGAACGGTTCGGTAGGTGTAGCGAGGATCATCTCCCACAACCACACAGGATTTCAGACCGGCCAAAGGCTCTATACCGAATTCGGCTGCCTTTTGTAAGGAAGCCACCACCACGGCCGCTGACCCGTCGTTTTCGGTGGACGAGTTTCCGGCGGTACACACACCGCCCAGTACCGGTTTAAGCCGGCTGAGCTTTTCGAGGGAGGTGTCCGGACGCGGATTTTCATCACCGTCAACGACCAGCGGCTCGCCTTTGGCCCGGGGGACGGCTACCGGTATGATTTCATCTTTGAACTTGCCGGATTTTATGGCCGCACAGGCCTTCTGATGGCTTTCAAGCGCCCACTGATCGCAGGCTTCGCGTGTGATGCCCTCTTTTTTAGCCGCGGTTTCGGCCCAGGTCATCATTGCCGGCAGGACCCCGTATCGTTCTTCGGGCTGGGACATCACCCGGGCTCTTTGGATGCGATCATAGAATGGCAGGCCCCACATGCTTAAATCTCCGTGGCCCCTCGGCCTGCTCTGGCTTCCACCGATACCCCATTTGATGTTGCCGGGCAGATAAAATTCAGCATTGCTCATGCTTTCGACACCTCCGGCCACGACGATTTCCGCCTGGCCGGACTGGATCAGCGCTGCTGCCAGGCGCACCGCATCCAGCCCGGTGCAGCAGCGCCTGTCAATCGTAATTCCCGGTATGGATTCAGGCCAGCCGGCTTTAAGCAATGCCATGCGGGCGATATTGACATATTCGCCGTTCTGGTACGACTGCCCCAGAATGACCTCATCCACTTCGTCAGGTTGGATGTTTACCCTTTTTAGGGCCTCATCCAGCACCAATGCCGCAAGATCATAGGCCTCGACCGTTTTAAGTGCCCCCATATAACGTCCGACCGGGGTTCTTACCGCACTTAGAATAACCGCTTGATTCATCAAGATTCTCCTTTTAAAAGATTTCGCGAAATGATCAGACGCTGGATCTCGCTGGTTCCCTCAAATATCCGATATAGTCTGACGTCCCGCAAAAACATCTCAATTTGAGACTTTTTCAGGCAGCCTTCATCTTCAAAAATATCCATCGCTTTATCTGCGATCCGGCTGGCTGTTTCGGTACAAAAGAGCTTCACCATCGACGCTTCATGGGCGACGTTGTTGCCCTGGTCCCTGAGCCATGCTGAATGGTAGAGCATTTGGCGGGCGGCATAAATTTCGGTTGCCATATCAGCCAGCGCGAACCGGTTTGACTGCATCTGATCTGCGGGAATGCCGGCTTTTATTTTGCTTTTAATCCGTTTTGCGCAAACCTCTAAAAGCTTTTGTGAAGCGCCCAATGCGGCAGCCCCAATGGTCAACCTTCCTTTGTCCAGCACCCGCATTGCCGTCTTAAACCCCTGTCCCACCATGCGCATGCCGCCAATTACGTTTTCTTTCGGAACCCGGCAGTTTCGAAAAATCAATTCATTGGTCAGAGAGCCGCGCATACCCATCTTCTGGTCCGGGCTGCCAACCGTAAACCCCGGCATGTCCCTTTCAATGATAAAGGCCGTAAAGCCCCCCCGGGTGCGCTTGTTTTCATCCGCAACGGCGATTGTCGTAAAAATATCGGCACAGCCGCCGTTGGTAATAAAAAGTTTGGTTCCGTTTAAAATCCAATAATCCTTTTCCAACACAGCAATTGTGCAGATCCGGGCGGCGTCTGAACCGGCATTCGGTTCTGTCAGCGCAAAGGCCGCCGTCGATTGGCCTGAAGCGATGCGGGGAAGATATTTCTTTTTTTGTTCCTCGGTGCCGTCAAACAAGATCCCCATAGAACCGATACCGTTGTTTGTACCGATTCTTGACCGAAAACAGGCGTTGGCCCGGGTCATTTCTTCGTAAACCAATACTTCGCCCAATGTTGAAAGTCCTGCGCCGCCGTACGTTTCAGGGATTGAAAGGCCGAACAGGCCCAGCCGCCTCATTTCTTCGACAATTTCTTCAGGTATGTTGCCCATTGTTTCCACCTGCAAAGATATGGGGTCTAACCGGTCCTTAACAAAGGTTCTCACCGCTTCAATGACACTTAGCTGCTTTGCGGAAATGGCATATTCCATATTAACTGTTTTTTGATCCCTTCACTTTATTTCCGTCGCTGTCGTACGCATACCAGCCTCTCCCGGTTTTACGACCCAGGTGACCGGCTTTAACCTTGCGCCTCAGCAAGAGGGGCGGATACCAGCGGGAATCTCCGGTTTCATTATACATGGCCATTAAAGCGCCATAGGTAACATCCAGCCCCACCATGTCGCCGGTCTCAAATATACCCATTTTTCTGCCGAGGCCCAGCCGCAGTCCCTTGTCGACGTCTTCAACGGAGACCACACCCTGTTCGACTAAATTCATGGCCTCGATCGAGGAAGGAAAGTTGATTCGATTGATCGCAAATCCGGGCACATCACGATTGACCATGATGGCTTCTTTGCCGATCTTTTTAACAAAGT
>JBFFCW010000095.1:0-10806 GCA_041559695.1 Desulfobacterales bacterium | reverse complement strand
TGGATGATACAGATGGCACGGGAAGACGGTGTCGAAATATGGGAAGGGGCCAAGGTAATTGAGGTGAGTCAAAAGGCTGGCGCCTGCACCGTTACGATGATGCCTGGTAAGACGCCGCAGGAGCTCAAATCAAGGTTTGTCATTGGGGCTGATGGTGGCGCTTCGGCTGTCAGGAAATCTTTATTTCCCCTGCTCAAAGTTCAATACGCTGTGCCAATGCGGGAATGCTATGACGGAGCACTGGACCTGGAGAAGGACTACTTCCACTGGTTTTTTCCGAAATGTCGCTACCGCCCTCGCTTCGGTCTTAACCACAAAGGTGACTGCTTTCTGATTGAAGGCAGCGGTATAAAAGAGCTTAGGAATGAGATCAATCAAATTTTAGTTAAATATGGCTTTAATACCAAGCGCAAAGCCATTTGGAAGGATGGTTGCTTAATACCACGGCTCCACAAAGCCCTGGTTTCAGGCTCTTTCTCTCCGGCCAAAGGAAATATTTTACTCATTGGAGATGCCGCCGGGCTGCTGTTGCCAATAACCTTTGAGGGAATTGGCACGGCTCTTAAGAGCGGGATTTTGGCAGCGGATTCTGTTGCACGGTCGGTCAAAGAGGGAAGCGAGGCCGCCGGAATTTACCTCCTGGAACTAAAATCTATCCTGCAAACAATCAGAAGCCTGCACTCCTGGAATAAAAAGCTGGAACAGGAGGCAACCAAGGGAGTCGCGGATTTGTCAAAAGCGTTGAAGGCGGCTTATGGGGAGACACTCAAAGTTAGCTAATCGAGGTGGAGATTTGCTGATGGATGCCAAAGCACAAATCGTTGAAAAAGCGTTGTCCCTGGGTGCCAGGGCTGCCGGAATCGCAGCGGTCGATTCCATAAACCGTTTTGCACCCTCCGGTTACAGACCGGATGATATACTGCAAGGCGCCCTGAGTGTCATTGTGCTGGGGGGCAATGCTCCTACGGCCGGTTCCTGGAGATCGGGCACCAATCGGGTGTTGGGAAGCGTCGGCTATAATAGAAGTCAGTTGACCGCCGCCGCTCGTCGGCTGGCGTATTTCGTTGAAGATCATTTGGGATATTATGCCATCCCCATTCCTTCGGGAAACCGCACAGGTCATTACCCTTATATTAGTTTGAAGCTGTGTGCCGACCGCGCAGGACTCGGCAGCCGCTCCATGGCTGGCGGTGTTATATTAAACCCGCAATATGGTTTACTTTATTTTAACGCGGTCATCACAACCATGCCGCTTGAGGAAGATGGCCCCCTCGCCGATCCTGTCTGTCCCCATTCCTCTTGTGTTCGCTTGTGGGAGAAAAAAAAGACCACGCCCTGCATCTCTTCATGTCCGGATTGTCTTTCCGGAGAAATTAAAGCCGGCAGAATCCACTGGATGGAATATCGTCAGGATTGCTGCTACCCCAGGGCGCAGACCACGTCCATGGATGTATTTCAAAAGCTGCTATTGGAAGCCGTCGATGAGTCGGATGCCGACCGGCGAAAAGCAATTCTGTTTGGAAGTCATTTTACCCGGGCCGTCAGAAGTATCGCCTATTCCAGCGAACTTTCGGCTCAGTGTTTCAATTGTTTGAAAAGATGCCCGGTAGTTAAACGACCTAGCCGAAGACTACGATAGAGATGGTTTCAAATTCTAGACAAAAGGAGACCTCCCATGCCGAGATTTGTAAATATAGATTTGTATAATCGCCACAAAGACGAGATTTGGAAATTGACAAATGCCAAACAGCGCTTTGAGTCGCAGATATCCCACCGCGGGTTAACGGACCGGGAAATTGCATCGCAGCTGGGATTAACTGTTGCAGCGGTTACCGAAATCAGATGTATTGCCGAGAACGAAATGATTTCCCTGGAAAAATACCTGGATGCGGATGATACCAAAGAACAAAGATACAAACGAGCACCGGGCAAAATGTGAATTTCTGCCTTGAAAAAATGGAGGAAATTTGGAAATAAAAGTTCAACCTGATTCTGTTTATGACGATATCTACAGGAAGGCCGCGCCTTACCTGGACACGCGCCAGAACGATGTTCACGTCTCCGGGTCCTATGATTTTGCCCGCCGATTACTGGTTCTTTATCCAAATGCCGATAAGTTGTGGCGATTTACCCCGGCCGGTGTAGACATTGATCACACCCGATTTGGCATTCCACGCGATAGTTACATGAAATGGCTTGACACGGTTATAGATGATTGGCTCTTTACGCCCGAGGCTGAAGAGATGGCTCATACTGCGTTGGCCGGAGCAAAATGCAATACAGGCGCAAAGGAAAAATGATTGGTCGTTATGAAAAAACACGAACAGAACATAGGCTCCGGAGAAGTTGAGCGATTTGATCAAAGGAATACCATGTTCTCAAGACCTAAGGATACGGAAAGGTCGAATCCTGAAGTACTGGCGATGGGCAAAAAGCACTATGGGGTGCGTAACTTCAAGGATAATGAAGGCTATACCCTGCTGGACTGGGCCTTTGCCATGGGTTCCTGGTATCTGGAGAGGTGGTGGGGATTTGGCAACATAATCGGCAATGAAGGTCTGTATGAATGGCACCCGGACTCAGCAGATATCGCTGCCAGAGACCGTATACCGCCGGGAGAAAAGTGGGTAGTTTCAGACCCGGCGGAAATGACGCGTATTGTAAAAAAAGCGGCCATCTACATGGGTGCATCCTCGGTTGGGATCTGTAAGGTGGATCGACGCTGGATCTACTCTCATCGTTTTGATCCTCGTACGCTCGATCATTCTGCCATAGATGATATCCCCGAGACGGTTGAATACGCTATTGTCATGCTCCACGAGATGGATTACACATTAATGCGGACGGCACCAGCCTATGGTGAGAATGCCGCTACGGGCCGGGGCTACTCAATGATGGCCTACATGGCCTCTTCCGTGGCCCACTTTATCAGGGATCTGGGTTATGAGGCTATCCCCAGCGGAAATGACACGGCGCTAAGCATTCCCATGGCTGTCGATGCCGGTCTGGGTGAACTCGGACGCCATGGCCTTTTAATCGCACCCCGATTCGGCCCGCGGGTGCGGATTAGCAAAGTATTCACAAATATGCCGCTGGTAGCGGATAAACCCATTGAAATCGGCGTCAGAGCGATGTGCGAAGTTTGCGGAAAGTGCGCCAAGGTATGCCCGGGCCACGCCATCAGTTTTGACAAACCAACCACGGAGGGGCTCACAATATCCAATAACCACGGGATTTGCAAATGGTATATCAATCCTGAAAAATGCTTTCAATTCTGGGTGCGCAATAAGGGAGATTGCGCCAACTGCATACGGGTTTGTGTCTTCAATAAGCCGGATACCCGATTTCATCGCTTGGTTAGATGGCATGTGATGAATTTGCCCCGGTTCGACGGTTTTTATCTGTGGATGGACGATGTCTGCGGCTATGGAAAAAAAATAAAAATGCGCGATGTCTGGAAATAGATCAGACAGGCAATCAATCAATCTGCGGGCCAATAGGGCTTAAATGGTGAACACTATCATGGAGTGGTCGAAAATCATTCAGCGATTATTTCAACTGGCCGAACCCTATCTGGCTGCGCGGGGCGACAAACCCCACGTCGAAGTAGCGCATGCTTACGCCTTAAGCCTTATGGAACATGAAGGTGGCAACAATCAAATTACTGAGCCAGCGATTATTTTGCACGATGTAGGCTGGTCTTGTCTGGAACCCAAGCAGCTTGCAGCCGCCTACGGTATGGGTCTGGAAGGAAAGTCCTCCAACAAACTCAATCGCATCCATGAAAAAGAGGGAGCCGCCATTGCGCGACAAATACTCGAGTTGACTGGATTTAATACTCCTCTGATCGATAAAATAATTCAGATCATTGAACGACACGATTCAGGCCGCGATGCGCATAGTATCGAAGAAAAAATCGTTAAGGATGCAGACAAACTGTGGCGCTATTCTGAGATCGGCTTCTGGTATGAGATTGAAAGACAGGCATTGGATCCAAATGAGTATTATGATTACCTTGCCTCACGCCGCCAAACATATTTTTTCACCCGCACCGCCCCAAACTTGGCGAAAAAGGAACTTGAGAGGCGCTTCAAAGAAACCAGAACGCTCAACAATAAGATGAAATAGCGCATAAAAATGCTGAAAGAAAGCCAGACGGTAACCACTCTTTGCAGAATGTGTGACCACGGTTGTGGAATGGATGTAACCGTTAGGGCCGGCCGGCCCGACGCCATAAAAGGCGCTAAAGCGCATCCTTTCAACAAGGGTTGGTTATGCGCCAAGGGGCGCGCTGCATTGGATCTCTTCTATTCACCGAATCGCCTGTCCACACCTCTCATTCGAAAAGAAGGCAAGCTGGTTCCATCGGATTGGGAAGAGGCGTTTGCTTTTATTGCAGAAAAACTTCTATGGTTAAAAGACGAGTATGGGCCGAAAACGCTTGCCATCTATCATGGAGAAGGTGTCGGTCATCAAGAAATTAAATATTACATGAAACGATTTGCGAATGTCTATCGCACGCCTAACTTCTGCGGGGTCGGCTCTTTGTGCAACGCCTCGCGGACCATAGCGGAAATCCTTACCTTCGGCGGTTTGACCAAGCCGGATGTTCCCAATACACGGTTTTTAATGGTCTGGGGCGGAAATCCGCTAATTTCCAACGAACCTTTTTTGCCCGGGGAAATTCGCCGTCTCAAAAAAAGAGGCGGCAAGCTCGTTGTTATTGATCCCCGCAAGACTGAAACTGCTTCGAAGGCAGATATTCACCTGCCGGTAAGACCTGGGTGTGATGAAACGCTTATCTTGAATATGCTGCACGTTATATTTCGTGAGGAATTATGGGATAAAGCATTTACCACCGAGTGGATTAACGGATTCCATACGCTCTTTGAAACGGTATCTGCCGACTGCTTTTCGCCTGAAGAGGGACAGGCCGTGACCGCAACCTCCTCCGATCTGGTTCGCCAAGTCGCCCGGCAATATGCCCGAACCACACCGGCCGGAATTTTTACCGGGAACGGTTTAGAGCACCACAGTTGCGGGGTACAGACCATGCGCCTTCTGGCTATTTTAAAAGCCATAACAGGCAACCTGGATGTGTCCGGTGGCGATCTTTTTACACCCCGACCCAGATTGAATGACATAACCGCACCTCTGCCCGCACCTTCGATACCTTCAATAGGTTCGGAAATATTCCCGCTTTTCTGCAAGGCACGCAAAGAAGCCCATGCACTCAGTCTTGCCGAGGCGATTCTGGATGAACGCCCCTATCCCATCAAAGCCATGATAATTGCTGGAGGCAACCCTACCTTAGAATGGCCGAATAGTATCCGAACCTGCCAGGCACTCCAAAAGCTGGAATTTCTCTTATCGATCGACGTGGTTGAATCTCCAGACAGCCAATATGCCGATGTGGTTCTTCCTGCCTGTACCTTTTTAGAGAGAGATGAACATCGGGTCAATGTCTATCAAAACCTCTCCTATATCACCTTGAGAAGAAAGGTGGTGGAGCCTGTTCACGGACTACCGGATCAAATGATCTGGGTAAAATTGGCCCATCATATGGGATTTGGTGAGTACTTCCCCTGGCAAAACTGTAAAGAGGGTATCGATTATCTGCTTCATGGGCTTGGCATCACCTATCAAGATCTCATCTCTCGAGGTGGAATCTATGAATATGAAAAGCGCAGGTACAAGAAATATGAACGAGACGGATTTTCCACTGCGACAGGTAAAGTTGAGCTCTATCCCAAACGGCTTGAAAATTTTGGATTTGACCCTTCTCCGGTCAGGGAAAACGTGCGCAAGCCAGCTGAACACGGGGGTCAATTTCCGCTCTTTTTAACGACCGGTGGAAATCTTCTTTGTTTCACACACTGGCAGTATCGCTATATTTCAAAACTCAGAAAGATGTCTCCCGAGCCCGTTTTTGAAATCCATCCAAAAACCGCGCATCACCTTGGTATTTTAGAAGGTGAGATGGCTGAGGTGTGTTCGCCATCCGGTAGGATTCGACTAAAGGCTTGCCTTACCCGCACGATGCTGCCGGATACGATACATATTTCGCAAGGTTGGGAAGAGGCTAACGTTAACGAGTTGACCGGGACAGAAAATGCTGACCCGATCTCAGGGTTTCCAAATCTCAAATCCGCGAGATGTAATGTCCGGAAGCTGTGATGAGGCGACCGTCTTTTTTTCCTGTCCGATCTTCCTTTTTATTTTTCCCGCACCATGGCATCCATTACCTGTGCAGCGAGCTCTCCAAATTCTGCATCATTGATATGGCGGTCGACATCTTGAAACTCAATTTTAGGGTTGAGTCTTTCCTTCAAGCATTTTGTGAAAAACCGGTTCATAGGCGGGTCATAGAGGGGGCCGCCTTCGCGATCAGCCTCGGACCATCCCTGCAAAGGGATCAGTATTTTTATATTTAAAGGGTCTTTATTTAATTTTTCTGATAACTGATCGGCCAGCGTTCGTGTTTCTTCTTCGTTCAGGCGTATGGCAGAGCGGAAATCATAAAAAAAGATCTTCCGGTCTTTATACGGGTCTGGAATATCATGCCGGGTGAATTCTAAAACCGCACAATCAAGCCCCCCCGGTACGACCAGGCGGGGGATCGACAGTCCGGGGACCGGCTCGAATCGCTGCGGGCCGATATCGCCGCAATAGCCGTCGAGCAAGTGATCCGCCAGTTCATGAGTGGCCAGATCCAAAATACCGTCAAAATACCCTTGAGCCGCAAGTTCCTCCATGGCCATGCCGCCGGTGCCGTTGGCATGGAATGCAATCACCTCGTAACCGCGCTTCTCCAGGGCGTGCCGGGTTGCCTCAGCAGCCGGTGTAATAAATCCGAAGAAGGGCAGGGCGATCCGTTTTTTGTTATGATCCGGTTGCCAGTTGCTCTGGACCATGCCGCAGATGCCGGCTGCGGCTTTATCCAGTATGCGGCCCGATACGCTGTTTACGCCCAGCAGGTCGGCGACGCTGTGGAGCATGGTGATATCTTTGGTCCCGACGGTTTTGGCCATGTTGCGGGATGCGACGGTGGACACCATCACTTTGGGGACACCCAGCGGCAGCTCATGCATGATAGACGTTGCGATATGGGTACCGGTGCCGCCGCCGGCCGAGATCATTCCTGTAATTTCATTCGCCGCATGGAGTCTTTTAATTCGGGTTCTAGCCGCATCGATCATGGCCGCAATGGCCTTATCTCTGCTCCCTTGCACAGCCGGATTGTTTTCAATAAACAATTTGTAAAAGTCCAGATCAACCGGCAAAGGAGACGGGCTTTTGGTGCCGACATTAACCGTTAAAACATCTAAACCCATTTGTTCAATACGATCTTTCAGAAAAAGATGCTCTTCGGCCTTGGAGTCAAATGTGCCGACAACAGCGATGGCAGGTTTTGTGTCCATGTTGCATCCTTTGTTCTGGTATATTTAACCTGCTGATCGTACACTTTCTGCTTAATTCGAACAGGCAGAGCGCAAGGGGCAAAGCGCAGAGCGACAATGTTTGCTCCTAAAATTCGCTTAAAAGCGAGACATGAAGTCGAATATGCAAAGCATTTACGCCATGCGCCATGCCCTATGCCTTCTTTAAGCTGGCCCCAGCTTAAAGAATTTATCTTTATGCCAGACGAGCGGTGGCTGGCCGGTATCGTTCTGATTGACAACACGGCCCATAAAAAGTTGATAGCCTTTGATTTCCCTGGTGCTTTCAACTTCACATGCCATCCAGGCGGCCGCCCCTTCCGGGACCAGGGCTGTACCATCGGCACCCGGAGATGCCTTAATGGCAAAGCGCTCAAACTTATCGGTGTCTTCACCTTTGGCGCTGCCCACCTGCATGGCCAATTTTTCATGATCCGCCCCTGCAAGTACGATCGTAAATTTGCCGGATTGCGTAATCAGCTTTTCGGTCAGGTGACCTTTTGCCACACTGATCACCAGCAGCGGCTCTTTTTCCGACACAAACATGGCGGTGGCGGTCATGATATCTCTTTTGTCCTCGTGAGCCGTGCTGATGAATACCACCGAACACGGCAGCCAGTAAAACACATTGTTTTCTTTGTTCATTTTGATCACCTCATCAGACATCTTGAAATTAGTAGTTTTTGGATCTCTTCGGTCCCTTCCTCAAAATGATACGAGCGCGCATCCCGAAAATGACGTTCTATGGGATAGGCTCGCGTGTACCCGATGCCGCCGTGTATTCGCAGGGCCATTTCCGATATTCGTGTCAAAACTTGCTCTGCGAACAGTTTTGCCATGGCGGCTTCTTTAACGATATTCATTCCCCGGTCGAATTTCCAGGCCGCTTCGTATGCTAGCAGGCGGGCAGCCTGGATTTCGGTGCCCATCTGGGCGATATTGTTTTGAATCGCCTGCCGTTTGGCAAGCAGTTTACCAAAGGTCGTTCTTTGCTTGGCGTAATCAATTGCCAGATCCAGCATGCGTTGGGCCAACCCGACGCAGCAAAACGCGATGGAGACGCGGCTCAAGTGCAGCATGCCAAAGGCCACTTCCAAACCTTTGCCTTTTTCACCCAGGATGCTGGCGGCGGGTACCCGGCAGTTTTTGTAGATTACATTGTAATGCCGTGGTCCCACGCAGCCCATCATCTTTTCCATGGGTCTAAGCACCAGCCCGTCACATGGCAGGTCAATTAAAAAGGAAGTAATGCCTTCTTCGGCGGCTGCAAACGCATAAATGAGTTTGGTGTAGCCCGGAAATAGGGTGATGAGCCACTTGTGGCCGTTAAGGATATAGTCATCGCCGTCTTTTTGGGCCCTGGAATTGATATCTTTACCGGTACCGGCTTCGGGCTCGGTCAAGCTGTTAGCGGCCCAGATCTCGCCGGATGCCAGCCGCGGTAGATACTTCTTTTTTTGTTCTTCGGTTCCAAAATGGAGGATCGGCCGCCAGAACAAACCATTCATGGTGTGCGCGATCAATCTAACCGTTGCATAGGCCTTGGCCAACTCTTCGAGAACCGGAAACCACTCCACCGCACTCCAGCCCTGGCCCCCGTATTCTCGCGGGATGGTGAGGCCGAAGAACCGCCCTTTTTTGAGCGCTGCCACCAGCTCATCGGGCAGTTTCTCGTCTTCCTCCAGTGGCTTCGACAGAGGGTCTAAAACATTTTCCACCCACTCACGGGCTTCAGTTTTGTATTTAATAATTTCATCGGGCAGACTAAAATCCATATGCATCTCCTTCTCGCTGCTCAGCCAATCATTGTCAGGCCCCCGTCAACACTCAGAACCTGACCGGTTAGATACCTTGAATCATCGCTGACGAAAAATGCGACCACATCCGCCACATCTTCGGGTTCGCCCAGGCGTCTGAGCGGGATGACGCGGGTTACCGCCTCGCTGTATTTTTGACCCTTTTCGCCCGCATGCAGGTTGTTCCAGAGATCGGTGCGCACCGGACCCGGGCTGACGCAGTTTACGCGGATGTTGTGACGGGCCAATTCTTTGGCCAGCGCTTTGGAGCTGGCCATGATGGCCGCCTTGGTGCCACAATAAAGGACCTCCCCGGGGTTGCCGATCCTCCCGGCATCTGAGCCCAGGCTCACGATGTTGCCGCTCTTTTGTTCCAGCATGATGGGGATGCAGACATGTGAAGCGATGAGAAAACTTTTGTAATTCACATTGATGATTTTGTCCCATAAACCTTCATCGGTCTCTGCAAAGTACCGGGACTCATCAATTCCGGCATTATTGATGAGAATGTCAATCGATCCCCACTCCTGGTGGATGCTTTCCACTGATTTTTTTACCGTGTTATAATCCGTAACATCGCAGGCCAGCGGGAGGGCCTCAACGCCGAATTTACGGATTTCTTCGGCGACTTTACGCCCCAGATCCGCCTGAAGGTTCAAGACGGCAACATTGGCACCATCTTTTGCCAGCCGCAGGGCAATCGCGCGCCCGATGCCGCGGGATCCGCCGGTCACAATCGCTGTTTTTCCTTTTAGGTTCATGTATTACTCCTTTGTCCGATATCTTTTTTCAGAATTTTTTTATCGGCCTTGCCGGCTGCTGTCAGGGGAATCTCCTCGACAAACTCAATTCTGGCCGGGAAAAATTTTTTGGATGCGCCGATTTGTCTCAGATGCGCGACAATGTCTTCATGCACCAAATCCGCTCCTTTGACCGGTTTGATATAAGCGCAAATCTGTTCGCCGAGATCCGGGTCCGGCATTCCGACAACGGCGACATATTCCACGGAAGAATGGGATGAGATGAGTTCTTCAACTTCCTGGGCCCCGATATTTTCTCCGCCGCGTATAATGATATCCTTAACCCGCCCGGTGATGCGGAGGGCCCCGTTTTCATCAATAACCGCCAGGTCTCCGGTGCGAAAGTAGCCATCGGGTGTAAACGCGCCTTCATTGGCCTCGGGATTTCTGAAATAGCCGGTAAAAATACCTGGCCCTCTGGCAACCAGCTCGCCTGCCTGCAATGGAGGCGTCGGATTGCCCTGGGAATCAACGGTTATGATTTCATCGTAGGGGCATACCGGCCGCCCGATGGATTGGGATCGAATATCGATGGGATCATCCGGGCGCGTCTGCGCACAGGGACCTTCCACCATGCCAAATGCGTTGATGTAGCGTGCGCCAATCTTGTCTTCAACATTTTTCACCAGATCGGGCGGGCTGTTGGCAGCCCCCACATAGATTTTGCGTAATGAACCCAGGTCATAGTCGGCCAGGTTTTCATAGTTCACAATCCGGCTGATGAGGGTGGGCACCAGACCGGCACAGGTAATTTTTTCGTCCTGTACGATC
>JBFFCW010000094.1:0-10823 GCA_041559695.1 Desulfobacterales bacterium | reverse complement strand
TCACCGTCGCCGCTATATCGCCAAGGGGCGCCCGGTCGATATGACGATAGCGAAATGTGGCCGCAACTTCAGTCCCTTTTCCGGGCTGGCTGTCAACACGCACGCTCCCATCGCATCGTTCGGCCGCAGCGGCTAACAATGAGAGTCCCAGTCCGACTCTACGCGTGGTTCGCGAAGTGATAAAAGGATCGTTGATATTTTTCATTTTTTCGACCGGCATCCCGTGGCCATTGTCACGAATCACAATTTTCAACTGATCCGTTTGGCGGTCTTCGTCAACTTCGATCCGGATACAATCCCCTCCGGCGGTAATTCCGTTTTCAACCACGTCTAAAATATGTAAAGATAGCTCTCGCATTTATACCTCACGGTTTTTTTCTGTGCCACCAATTGCTATTTTCTGATCGATTGAGAATTCTTTATTCACCACGAAGAACACAAAGAGCGCGACGATAAAAAAAAATCAATGTAAAACCTTTAAATTCTTTCCTTTGTGACCTTCGTGAACTTCGTGGTACAATTTAAATTTACACAAGTGCGTGTGCGGCTAAATGTCCTTTAGAATTCTGCGCCCTTCGGTGCCGGCCAGTGCCATCTGGATTTCTTCCAGCGTGGGGGCAGCTAAAATGAATTCCGTCCAGACCTTGCCGATATCCCTCAAAAAATGTGCATCCGAAGCGGTCACGCAGGGATAATCCTTTATGCCCGGCACCGCGGTCAGGGCTTTATCAAGGGGTACCCGATAAGAAACCTCCACGGCGTCCAAATGCAAATCCTCAGGGATAAACCCCAGCTGGCCGATCAGACTGTAAGACGGACGGTCGACATGGGAACTGATGCAAATGGCACCGAGTTGATGGGCCTTATCGACAATATCATGTAGACTGAGCTGCGTGGCGCCGATCAGCAGGTGGGCGTTTTCTCCCAGGACCTGGTCGTGCTCATCGGCGACGACCTGATGCCCGAATACTTCCGGTTCATTTTTCCCGGGCAGATGAGCGTAAATAAATTCCTGCATTTTCAGAGCGTCTTCAATTTTTTTAAAAAGGGCTACAAGGTGCACTTCTTCTCTGGAACAGATTTCCATCCCCGGCAAAACGGCTATGCCCTGCCGACTGCCCTCGCGTAAGGTTGCCGCCGCGTTTTCGGCCGTATTGTGGTCACAGATAGCGATTAAATCGAGCTGTCGCTCACGACTTTTCTCGACAATTTTTTTGGGGCTCATATCCCAGTCGCTGCATGGTGAAAGGCAGGAGTGAATGTGGAGGTCGGCTTTAATTTTTTTTAACAACGGTTGAATCCTTCTGCAGACAGTACGCAAAGGTCCCTCAAACACGCGCTCACCAATATTGCCGGAACAACTTCACTGCCACGAAGAACACGAAGGGCGCCAAGTTAATAAAAAAATACGCATGAAGGCTTTCTTTGTGACCTTCGTGACCTTGGTAGTAAAATAATAAAATGCACGAACCTTTATGCTGTCAAATGCCTCGGATCGCAAATTATTCGCTGGCAATATTCCCGACGCCGGCACCAAAGATGAGGCCGGCCAGGCGATAGGATGAGTTTGGCCATCGTAATATGGGAATGCCCTCCTGATCCGCCTTCCGGATGGTTTCCTCATCCGGCTCCTGGCCACCGGTAATAATGATAGCGGACATTTCACGCAGCACAGCCACCGCGACAATATTCTGATGCCCCTGAACCGTCAACCAGGCACAGCCTGCCGGAGCGTTGCCCATTATTTCGCTTAACAAATCACCGCAGTATCCATCCATGACCTCACGGTCAAGTCCGTTTTCCCCGGCAGCGATGGATAGGTCAAATTTTTCCACCAGATCTTTTACCAACATCTGTCAATATCCTTTCCAGCCGGTTTGCAACATTTGTTTGTCAATAAAGCGGGTCAACCCTCTCTTCTTTGCGCGTCAACAAAAAGACATTGCTTCAAGGCGGCATCGCCCCGCACCACATCTTCGGCAAAAGTCCGGCAGTCCGGTGCGCCACATGCCGTGCAGTCTTTGCCCTTGATCAATTCCATAACTTTCTCAATTTCCTGTAAGGAATCGATCGACAGGGCTTTTTTATTGGCACCAAACAGGCTGGTCAATCTGGCTGGTTTTTTTTCGCTTTGAAATTCTCCTTTTTCATACATTCGCATAATATTTTCACGGTGCAAACGCCTTCCCAGTCCAAACCGTTTGACCATCTTTTGGACGGCGCCCTTGGCAAGGTATTTATCTATAGCGTTAAGCACGCCGCCCAGGCAGCCTTCACGGCAGGTTCTAAATTCGATATACTCAATATCCTGGAACAACCCCAATTCAATTTTCTCGAGATAGTTGATGGTTTCCTCCATGCCTGAAACGGCCAGAGACTTATCAATATCCATGTCGGCAATTTCACCACCGGACATTCCCCACATGGAGGCGTTGCCGGTTGCACATGTTTCGTATTCAAAACGGGTTTGGTAAAAAGGGATGCCGTCAGCCGCTTCTATCTGGTCCACATGTTTGATCAGCTCAGGATATATATCGTTAATTCCCAGGGCAATTTCACTGGATATGTCCTGTTTGCCGTCGGGCAAGCATGCCGGCTCTTTTTTGGTCGGACAGGGGTTGATATAATACAGGACCACATCTTTTCCATTTTTGCTGTACTCGGGTATCAGGCGCGATTTGACCTCCCGTGCCATGAGGGCCACCGGCCTTAACACCGGCAGCACATTGGGTAAAAGGTTGGGAAATCGAAAAGCGATGAGTCGAACCACCACCGGACACACCGGAGAAATCAGCGGCCAGGGGGCCGTTTGGGATTTTCGATTGCGGCTGATAAATTCTTCGGCCGCAAATTGGAATATTTCGAGAAAATAAGACATGTCGATGGTGTGCTCAAAGCCCATATGCCGGAGACCCAGAAGCACGTCTTTGGGCATCACGCCGGGAAACTGAGCATAGAGCACCGGTGAAACCAGGGCAATGGCCACATGATATTTTTCCAGCACGTTGGGGCCTCCGGCGGCCGCACTGACAGCGCCTTCATGACAGGTGCGAATGCATTCGCCGCAGCCGATGCACTGTTCCACAATACGGACGGCTTTTTTATTTTTAACGCGGATGGCTTTGGTGGGACAGACCCGCAAACATGAACCATAGCCGGCGCAGAGGTTCTGGTCAAAACGGACATAGCAGGTTGATATTTGTTTTTGGCTCAATCTGTTTTCCCTCCCTCAAGCAGAAAAAAAATCATTCGAACCACAGTTCCCCGGTCCGTATTTGACTGAATGTGGATTTGGTCTGAGTTTTTTTTCATGTTCGGCAGGCCCATGCCGGCTCCGAAGCCCATTTCACGGTGATCGTCGTTGGCTGTCGAGTAACCGGCCTTCATGGCCAACTCAATATCTTCGATGCCGGGGCCATCATCGGATATTTCCAAAATCATCTTGTCCGTGTCGACCTCAAGGCTCAAGGAACCATCGCCGCCGTGCATGACCACATTCATCTCGCTTTCATAGCCGCAGATGGCGACGCGCCGAATCAAGCGGGAATCAAAATCCATCGACTTGAGAAGATTTTGCACGTTGATCGAGGCTTCTCCGGCGCGGATAAAATCTCTACCTTTTATATGAAAGCTTTTTTTGAATTTAGACATCGTCGCTGGAAAACTGCTGTAGCGTTAGATCATTGATATGAGGCAATTTATGATCGGTTATCGTTGCCCGTTAAGCCCCGTAAGATTGCAGGCGTGCAGCCTACCGCAGGAG
Source organism: Desulfobacterales bacterium (assembly GCA_041559695.1). Lineage (GTDB taxonomy): Bacteria > Desulfobacterota > Desulfobacteria > Desulfobacterales > JAHEIW01 > JAHEIW01. The sequence goes on along the minus strand of JBFFCW010000094.1, from coordinate 7,060 downwards.
ACAAACATGGAATATGGGCTCGATATTAACGGCAGCCCCTGAATGCCGGCCATTTCGACCACTTCCGGGGGAGGCTTTTTACCCCTGACAAATGCCACCGCCCCGACCCCTGCGACGCTGGCTGTCCGTATCACCTGGACGGTTGTCAAACCGGTCAACAAGATACAGCCTTCACAAATTGCGGCCAGGACGTCGCTCATTAAGTCGCTGGCACCACATTTGGTGATCTCTTGATCCAATTTATCCTCGCCGATCAAAAGGGTCGCATCCAGGGTCTCAACAATTTCTGATAGCTTCATATGCGGTTTCCGTCGTTTCACTCCGTTTTTATTGCCAACCGTGTCTCAACGCCGGCTGCTTAATACCTAGAATAAGCGTTTCAAATTTAAAAAAATCCAGCTAAAACAGGAAAAAGTATAAAATATAGGATGCCTACGTGTCAATGGTAAGTGCGGCTGGTTCCTGGCGGCTTGTTATTAATAATGGTTTCAGGTGTCGGGTGTCAGGTGTCAGCAAACTGATAACAGCGTGCATAATACGATAATTCTCCCGTCATCGCGTTCGTAACCCTGACACCTAAACACTGACACCCGGAACCTAAATGCCAGTGACCATCTGCTATTCCACAAACAATGGCACCACTTCAAACTTATTCACATCGACCAGCCCGATATCGGTCAGCTTTAATTCCGGTATCACGGGCAGGGCCAAAAAGGAAAGGGTCATGAACGGATCCTTTAATGTGGTGCCCATGTCATGTGCAATTTCAATGAGGCTGTCCAGTTGATCGCTTACACGCTGGACCGTTTCCAAAGACATCAGCCCCGCAATCGGCAGCGCCAGACCGGCCAGGAGTTTGGTCTCAGAAACCGCCGCCAGCCCGCCGCCCATTTCCACCACCGCTTCCAATGCGGCCCGCATGTCCTCATCGGTGGTGCCGACGACAATAATGTTATGAGAATCATGGGCAACACTGGAAGCCAGGGCGCCGTGTTTTAAGCCGAAGCCCTTAACAAAGCCCTTGCCGATATTGCCGGTGCCGCTGTGGCGTTCAACTACCGCCATTTTAAGCAAATCCTTTGTTGGGTCGCTTACCGCCTGATTGTTTTTAACCGTAACCGCTTCGATAAGCTGATGGGTAATCACCTGTTGCGGCACAATTTCAATTACACGAACGTTATTTCCATCAGCAGATACAGCGAAATCGATTTTGCCAAGATCAACATGCATCGATGGCGGGACGGTGGCCGCTGGAGGAATCTTAATATTCGATGATATTTCTCCGTTTTCGGCGGTTAAAATCCCCCGGCAATATACCTTTTCAATGATCGGTTTTTTCAAATCCGAAAATATGACCAGATCAGCCTGTTTGCCGGGCGCAAGAGCGCCCAGGTGGTCCAATTTAAAATATTCTGCCGGATTCAGGGTGGCCATTTGGATCGCTAAAATCGGGTCCAGACCGGACTGAATGGCTTCATACACGATAGAATCAATATGGCCTTCTGTGATCAGATCATGGGGGTGCCGATCATCGCTGCACCACATCATCCGCCTGGCTGTTTTTTCGTTCACAGCCGGCAGCAGGGCCTGTAAATTTTTGGCACAGGTTCCCTGTCGGATCATGATGTACATACCGGCCGTCAGCTTTTCTCTGGCTTCCTGCGCGGTGGTGCATTCATGATCACTTTGAATGCCGGCTGCGATATAAGCATAAAGCTCCGGTCCTTTGAGCCCGGGTGCGTGACCATCGATCGGTTTTTTTTGCTGACGGGCAGCGCTTATTTTGGCCAAAACATCCGGGTCCCGATAGACAACTCCCGGAAAATTCATCATCTCAGCCAGTGCGATAATTTTTTCTTTATTTAGAAAGGGCCTCAGGTCTTCAGCGGTCAGGCGGGCGCCGGCGGTTTCCATATCGGTGGCCGGTACGCACGACGGCAGCGTAAAATAGATATTCATGGGTTGTTGTTCGGCCGACTGCAGCATATATTCGATTCCCGATGATCCCAGCACGTTAGCGATTTCATGGGGATCGGCCGCTACGGTCGTGGTACCATGTACGACGACTGCCCGGGCGAATTCGGAAATGCTGGCCATTGAGCTTTCAATATGAACATGCCCATCAATAAAACCGGGCGCGACATATCGGCCGTTTAAATCCACAACATTTTTGGCCTCGTATGGGCCGAACCCAACAATCCGCCCATCACTGATGGCAATTGCATCCGGTACGACCTCGCCCGCAAATACATTGATGATCCGCGCGTTGGTTAAAAGCAGATCAACGGGTTTTTCGCCGTGCGCCGCTTTAATGATTTCATTCAAATTCATTATAAAGGTCCTTTGTTCGGGCTGCTGTTATTAAACCAGGTGTCAGTGTTCAGGTGTCAGAGTTGATCGAGCTGCGACGCTGCTAGATCTGATGCTGAAACCTGACACCCGAGACCGGGTAGGCCCTCCGGGCCAAAAACTGACACCTGATCCGCCTTCAGCGGAAAATCTGGATAGGTGAATTAACTCTTGATATCAACGGCAATCTCCCGGACTTTGGCCATAATCTCTTCAATATCAAACTGAAGAACTTTACGATCCTTTACCAGGACACAACCGTCCACCACTACATCGCGCACGTCCGAACTTTTGGCTGTGTAGACGATATGGGATTCTGGGTGGTAGATCGGCATCAGGTGCGGGGCTTGGGTGTCGATGACAATTAGATCGGCCTGCTTGCCGACCTCTATAGAGCCGGTTCGTTTATCGAGACCGATCGCCCGGGCCCCTTCGATGGTGGCCATCTTGACCACGGTGGCTGCATCCATCGCGGTGGGGTCAAATGTGTCAACTTTATGAAGTTTTGCAGCCATGTCCATTTCATGAAATAGATCCAGATTGTTATTACTGGCGCATCCATCCGTGCCCAGACCAACACAGACGCCGGCCTTTAAAAGTTTCGGTGCCGGTGCGATTCCAGCTGCCAATTTGGCATTGCTTTCCGGGTTATGGGAAACACTGGCGTTGCTGGCCGCGATAATTTCGATATCGTCCTCATCGATCCAAACGCAGTGGATTAGCAGCGTGTTTTCATCGAGTAATTCCAACCGGTCCAGATATTGAATCGGTGTGGCTTGATGCTCATTTTTGATCTGCTGCCACTCATTTTGGGTTTCAGCTGCATGAATTTGAAAGAGGAGGCCTTTTTCGACGCAATGCGCTTTGGCTTTTTTCAATGTCTCGGCACTGCAGGTATAAGCGGAATGGCAAAATATGGATGGGGTGATCAAAGATGACGGGTTATGCCATTTGGCGCAAAACGCCTGAGGGATCTTAATATTTTCCGCCGGATCCGGCACTCCCGGTGCTGGAAAATCAATTACGCCCTGGGCTAATACCGCCCGCATACCGGATAACCGTATGGCCCCGGCCACCTGATCTTCTAAAAAATAGCCGTCACAGCAAGTTGTGGTTCCGGAAAGCAGCATTTCAGCGCAGGCCAGCAGTGCCGCCCAGCGCACATTGTCTGGATTTATATGAGCGCCTTCAGCAGGGAAAATATGTTTGTTTAACCAGATATCCAACGCTAAATCGTCGGCAAGCCCACGGAAAAGGGTCATTGGCAGATGCGTATGCGTGTTTACCAGGCCCGGCATAATGAGGCCGCCGGCGGCATCGATGCTTTCTTTTGCAGCCGGGAGTGATTTATTGGAGGGCATGGGCTCGATGCGCTGAATTTTACCTGCTTTTATGCAAAGCAGACCATCGGGGATAATTTCAAAAGAGGCATTAACCGTAACGATGGTTGTGTCGTGGATAACAAGATCATATTTCATGGGTGCTCCCTGCGCTGACACTATCCCAATTTATTTCATTTGATGTAAACCCTATAGCTCATAAAAAACAAACAGGCGTGTGGGAGTGATGGAGTACCGGAGCGTTGGGAAAAATTGAATTTAATAGAATTTGAGTGCTGATGGTAATATCATTTCTCCATTTCTGCACTACTCCAATACTCCAACGCTCCATTGCACCCAATACCCATCAAGTATTTATGCGCAAAATCCTCCCATAAATACCTATCCTGTCCGTATCTCATTTGCGATTCTGATGATGTTGTTCAGCACGCTTTTTTGATCTATTGTTTTAAGATGACCATCTTCCATAACGATCGCGCCGTTAATTATTGAGGTCCTGACATCGCTGCCCATAGCCGCGTACACCAAATGTGAGACCGGATTGTACATCGGTGTCAGGTGGGGTTTATGGGTATCGATGATGATAAGATCCGCCTTTTTTCCTTTTTCAAGGGAGCCGATGGATTCATCCAGGCCCAGGGCCCGCGCTCCCTGGATGGTGGCCATTCTTAAAACCGTCCGGGCGTCCATCGCCGTTGAATCAAGTGTTTTCACTTTATGGAGTTTGGCCACCGTGTCCATTTCTAAAAAAAGATCCAGATCGTTATTGCTGGCACATCCGTCCGTGCCCAAACCGACGCAGATCCCCTCTTTTAAAAGGCAGGGGATCGGGGCGACACCGGATGCCAGCTTCATGTTGCTTTCCACATTGTGGGCGACTTTTACATCGCTGCGCTGAAGCAAGGTGATATCGTTTGGGGTCAGCTCGACACAATGGCAGGCAAGAACATTCGGGGCCAAAACATCAAGTCCCGCAAGGTGTTCCACCGGAGTCCGGCCATAGCGTTTTTTGATTTGTTCAACTTCGCTTTTGGATTCGGCCAGGTGGATTACGAGGGGCAATTTAAAGGCCTGGGCCAGGTTAAATGCCCTTTTTAGTAATTCAGGTGCGCATAAATAGGTTGAATGGGGTTCCACGGCAATGCTGACCAGAGGATCACCCTTCCAGGTATCGATAAGTGTTTGGGTGTATTCAAATCCTTTTTCAATGGGGCCGTAATTAGGCGAATCAAAATCGTACAGCACTTCGCCAACCACCGCCCGCACGCCGGCTTCCTTGGCGGCCCTGGCGACTGCATCTTCATACAGATACATGTCACAGAAGCAGGTGGTGCCGGACATGATCATTTCTGCGCAGGCAAGCAGCGTGCCCCAGAAGACTTTATGTTCATCCAGTTTGGCTTCGGCCGGAAAAATATGGTCATTGAGCCAGGTCATCAACGGGAGGTCATCGGCCAGCCCTCTGAAACAGGTCATGGCGGCGTGAGTGTGGGAATTGATCAACCCCGGCATGATGATTCCGCCGTTAGCATCAATAACCCGTGATACGCTCCATTCGCCAAATTCATCGCCCGGTCCGACGGCCGTGATGGTATCTTTAGCGATGGCAACTGCACCATTGATTATTTCGGTATCGCCTGCATCTAAGGTCAGGACGGTTCCGTTGGTCACCAGGATGTCAGCGGATTTCGGTTTCATATATTTTTTTAGTGACCCCTTTAATAATCGTTTCCAGCAAGGCGGTCGCCCCTTTGGCCACTTCAATGATTTCTTCAACAGTAGCCGGAACTGGATCGTCGGGATTATGGACGTTGGTAATCGTTGATAATCCCAGCACCCGCATACCGCTGTGGACGGCGGCGATAACTTCCTGCACGGTTGAAAACCCGACGGCGTCAGCGCCAATGGTTTGCAAAAATTTTACTTCCGACGGCGTTTCGAGCGAGGGCCCTGTAAGCCCGGCGTATATTCCTTTTTGCAGATATGCCCCGGCTTTTTTAGCGATGCGCTCGGCCGCAGCGATTAGCGTTTCATCATACGCCCGGCTCATGTCCGGGAATCTTATGCCCCAGCTGTCTTCATTGGGGCCGATCAGCGGGTTTGCTCCGGTGAGGTTGATATGATCGGCTATTAGCATGATATCGCCCGGCTTAAATTTAGGATTCAGACCGCCGGCTGCATTTGAAAGGATCAGAATTCTTACACCGAGCTGCTGCATGACCCTGATGGGAAAAGTAACTTCAAGGGGATGATAGCCTTCATATAAATGAAATCGGCCCTGCATGGCAATTACCGGGCAGCCGTTCAAGTGGCCGCTGAGCATGCGGCCAACATGGGTTTGAACCGTTGATATCGGAAAATGAGGAATATCCTGATAATTGATGGTCGTCTCGATTGCCATTGATTCGGCACTTTCACCCAGGCCGGTGCCGGTTAGCAGACCGATATACGGCGTATTCTTTATCCTGCCCCCAATAAAATCGACCGTCTCTGGCAGTCGTTGCTTCGTGTTTTTCATGCTGCCCTCTTCAGGTGTTTCTTTTGGACCTAAAATGAGCGTTTCAAATTATATCTTTAAAATTTGAAACCCCGCGGGGAAATACCGGTTTTATCCCGCCTGCGGCGGCAGGGCAGATGCCGTTCGCCGGTTTGCATCGTCAACTATAGCGTTTCCATAACGACATCTTTTTCGTAGCTCCCCTCATCGACAGGATCTTACAAGCGGCAATCCTCCGAAGGCGGATCTTCGACCGCGACCATCGCTCAACATAGGCTATGGAAAACGCCATTTTAGTGCAGCAAATTGCCTTCGTCAAGCCAACAGATATCAAGTGCGGAAACAATATGTTCTCATTGACTTTTTTATTACCTTGTGGCATACACACACCCTTACACACCTGACCTCGCCCGGGATTTTCTTGGGTGATGGATGACGCATGTTGATGATGGTTTACGATCTGGCTCCAACGGATTTGTTGTAAACGCCTGCAAATGAGGGAGATCTGCAAATGGCACCTGACGCCCGTCCTGAACATTCCGAAATTACAGATGAAATGTGGTCTGAGATTGAAAAAATTATTGGTGATAACAAAGAAATCCCCGGTTCGATTATCGGCGTTTTGCGCGAATGCCAGGATATCGTCGGCTGGCTGCCGGTTGAGCTTATTGATTATATCAGCGACGGTCTCAATCTTTCACGCAGCGAAGTTTTCGGGGTCGCTTCCTTTTACTCGCTTTTTTCGCTGACGCCGAAAGGCAGGCACCAGATCAAGGCATGCATGGGCACCGCCTGTTATGTGAAAGGCATTAAGGAAGTCATGAGCCGTATCGGCAACCAATACCAGCTCAAAGAAGGTTGCACCACCGAAGAT
>JBFFCW010000093.1:0-10885 GCA_041559695.1 Desulfobacterales bacterium | reverse complement strand
TTCAGGTGAAATCTGTGCGCTGCTGGGTGAAAACGGAGCGGGCAAAACCACACTGATGAATATCCTATTTGGCTATTACGCCTGCGATGAGGGAAAAATTTTTATCAAGGGTGGAAAGGCCGACCTTTTCTCTCCGAAAGACGCGATTTCACGCGGTGTGGGCATGATTCATCAGCATTTTGCCCTGGTTCCGTCTCAAACCGTACTTGAAAACATTATTGTGGGCGCGGGTTCGGGCATTTTTCTTGACCTTAAATCAGCCCGGCGGGAACTTCTGGGGTCGCAGGACCGTTTCGGCCTTAAAATCGATCCTGACGCCCGGGTATGGACCCTGTCGGTGGGCGAGCAGCAAAAAGTTGAAATTCTCAAGGCGTTGTACAGAGACGTGGATATTCTCATCATGGACGAACCCACGGCGGTGCTGGCCCCGGCTGAAACAGCGGAGCTGTTTAACACGCTGAGATCGCTAGTAAAGGAAGGCCGTTCGGTCGTTTTCATATCCCATAAGCTAAATGAAGTCATGGATATTTCAGACCGCATCGTGGTTTTGCGAAACGGCCAGGTGGTGGCGGAACGTCAGACGGCCGAAACCGATGCCAGAGAACTGGCCAATCTGATGGTGGGCCGGGAGCTTCTGGAGACCATCGAAAAGAAAGAACTGCCTGCAGCGGAGCCCGTCCTTAGAATCAAAAGCCTCTCAGCGTTGAATGACAAAAAGCTTGCGGCGCTAAAAAGCGTTGATTTGATTGTACGGCAGAATGAAATTCTGGGGATGGCCGGAATTTCCGGAAACGGACAGAAAGAACTCTCAGAGGTGCTTTTCGGGATACGCTCCCCCACGGACGGTTTTATTCAAATAAACGACAAGCCCCTTAAATTCGGCAGCCCGGCAGCATCGATTAAATCGCATATGGGAAGAATACCGGAGGATCGCATCGACACCGGCCTGCTGATGGATCTTTCCGTTGAGGAGAACCTCATTTTAGAAAATCATTGTTCGGATGATTTGCAGCATTACGGGCTGATGAGATCGAAAAATATCCAGCGGTTCAGCGACGATCTGATTAATAGATACAACATCAAGACCGCCGGCCGCGATACCGTCACCAAAAGTCTATCCGGCGGCAACCTGCAAAAGGTCATGCTGGCCAGGGAACTGGCCGGAGAACCGTCACTGATCATCGCCTCGCAGCCCACGCGCGGCCTCGATGTGGGTGCCATGGAGTATATTCACCAGCGACTTCTGCAGGAAAGGCACAGAGGCGCGGGTATTCTGCTAATTTCAGAAGATCTGGATGAAATATTGGCGTTAAGTGACCGGATCGTCGTGTTGTTTGAAGGCGAAATCATGGGAGAGGCCCCGGGAGCAACGGCTTCAAGGGAACAGATCGGTCTTTGGATGAGCGGAGTGAAAGCGTGATCCGATTCAGAATCATAAAACGTGAACCGTTGCCGGGCTGGGCAAAAGTCGTTATTCCGATTGCGGCCATTCTCGTGACGCTGATTCTTTCGGCCATTCCGATTCTTTTGGCCGGCGGCCATCTCTGGAAGTCCTATTTTTACCTGTTTTACGGCGCGCTGGGAACCCGCTACAACCTTTTAGAAACCTTTGTAAAAGCCAGCCCCCTAATGCTGACCGGGTTGGCGGTGGCGTTCGCTTTCAGAGCCAAATTCTGGAATATCGGCGCCGAGGGCCAGCTCCTTGCCGGCGCGCTGACCGCCACGGTTTTAGGGGTTCATATGGGCGGCTTCCCGGCAGTGCTGGTTTTGCCGGCGGTTATAATCGGCGGGTTCCTGGCGGGAGGCATCTGGGCTTCGATTCCGGCACTTTTGAAAACAAAGCTCAAAGTCGATGATGTGGTCTCCACCCTGCTTTTAAACTATGTGATGATCCACATCATGGGGGCGCTGCTTTTCGGCCCGCTGCAGCAACCCGGCTCCAGCTGGCCGCGGTCATCGGCAATCATCGAGGCCGCCCGCTATCCCATTTTGGTGACGCGATCGCGCTTTCATATGGGGATCATTGTCTCCTTTGCGGCCGTATTGATCATATGGTTCATTAACAAAAAAACCACCTTCGGGTACCGGTCAAAGGCTGTCGGCACAAATATCCGGGCCGCCCATTTCGGCGGGATCAATACCACTTCCGTAATCCTGTGGACCGCGCTGATATCCGGCGGCCTGGCGGGGCTGGCAGGCGTCGGCGAACTGTGCGCGCTTCAGTACCGGCTGATCATGGATATCTCACCCGGCTATGGCTATTCGGGGATCGTGATCGCCATGCTGGGCAACCTTCATCCGGTGGGCGTGCTTTTTTCCTCACTCTTTTTCAGCGTCATTATCGTGGGCGCCCAGACCATGAGCCGCATGACCGGCGTTCCCACCTATATCGCCGAAGTCATTCAGGGCATGGCATTAATGGTGATGCTCATTTTTCTGCTTTTTACAGAATATAAAATCAGGGTGATGCGCAAACAATGAGTGAAATTTTTGATATCGCATTTATCTCAGGACTCATCGGGGCAACCATGCGAATGGCCACGCCGATCATATTTGCAACCCTGGGAGAGATTCTATCCGAACGCGCCGGCGTGCTGAATCTGGGGATCGAAGGCATCATGCTGATGGGCGCCATGACCGGGTTTCTGTTCACATTTTCCACGGGTTCCATCTGGTTTGGCGTGTTCGCCGCCGCCTGCGTGGGCATGCTTTTAGGGCTGCTCATGGCACTGCTTTCCGTGAACCTGGGATTGAGCCAGCATGTTGCGGGGCTGGGCATTACGTTGTTTGCAACCGGTCTGGCCATGTTCATCTACCGGCTGCATTTTGGTTCCCCGACCGTGCCCCCGATTGTCGAGCCGTTTAAACAGGTCACGCTTCCCGTGCTTTGCAAGATTCCGCTGATCGGCCCGGCTCTTTTCACTCAATATTCACTGACCTATATCGCCTGGCTGCTCGTACCGGCAATGTCGATTCTGCTCTACAAAACCAATGTCGGATTGAAGATCAGAACGGTGGGAGAGAACCCGGTGGGCGCCGACACAGTGGGCGTAAATGTGACGCTGACCCGCACCCTGTGCCTGGTGTTCGGCGGCGCCCTTATGGGAATCGGCGGAGCATTTCTGACGCTGGCCCATCAAAACATGTTTCTCATCGATGTGATCGGCGGCCGCGGCTGGGTTGCCATAGCCATGGTCATTTTTGGAAACTGGGACCCGCTCAAAGGCACTGTCGGCGCCCTGATCTTTGGATTCCTGGATGGGCTTCAGCTCAGGCTGCAAAGCGTGGGGCTGGTGATTCCGTTTCATATTTTCCTGATGATTCCCTATCTTTTAACGATCGTTGCGCTGATCGGCGTCTCGCGGCGGGCAGCGGTTCCTGCCGGTCTGCTGAAACCCTATCGTCGGGAGGAAAAGGGTGGCTGACCGAATCGGTCTTCAGAGCCAACCACAGGCTATTGTCTTATTACGCATTCCAAGGTATCATGCCGCATACCGGAATGGGGGAATGTTGGAATCCTGGAATATGGGGATAAAATAAGGATATTGTCTGTTTCTTAATTAAATTGAGACCTATTCCGATTAAACCAACCCATTCTTCCAATTTTCCACCATTCCATTATTCCAGTTGGATTCTTATTTGTTTAACAGCAGGTAATATAAATTGGTTCCTGCAAAGAAGATAAATGAAGGTTCAGGTGACCTATGCTCGACCTTATGATTCGAAATGCGAACCTACCCGATGGACAAAAAGGCATCGATATTGCGATTAAAAACGGTTCCATTGTAGAGGTGGGTCCGAAACTCGATGTCCGGGCAACCCGCGAGATCGATGCAACCGACCGGCTGGCAGCACCGCCTTTTGTAGACAGTCACTTTCATCTGGATTCAACGCTGTCCTACGGCCAGCCCCGCGTAAATGAGAGCGGCACGCTGTTGGAGGGCATCGATCTGTGGGGGGAGCTAAAACCGCGTCTTACGGTTGAAAGCATCAAAGCCCGCGCAATCCAGCTCTGCCATTGGGCCATTGCCCGCGGTACGCTGGCCATTCGCAGTCACGTGGATGTCAGCGACGATCGCCTGCTGGCCGTCAATGCGCTTTTGGAAGTCCGTGAGGAGATCAAACCCTATATCGACCTGCAGCTGGTGGCCTTTCCGCAGGATGGTTATTTTCGGCACGCCGGCAGCGCCGCAAACCTGGAGCGCGCTTTAGACCTGGGCATCGAAGTGGTTGGCGGAATTCCCCATTTTGAAAGAACCATGGAGCAGGGCACCGCTTCGGTAAAGGCGCTGTGCGAAATCGCCGCCGATCGCGGGCTGCGCGTTGACATGCACTGCGACGAAAGTGACGATCCCCTGTCCCGCCACATTGAAACCCTGACTTTTCATACGCAACGATTAGGCCTTCAGGGCCGTGTCACCGGGTCGCACCTGACATCCATGCATTCCATGGATAATTACTATGTGAGCAAACTGCTGCCGCTCATGGCGGAGGCCCGCATCCACGTGGTGGCCAACCCGCTAATCAACATCACCCTCCAGGGGCGCCATGACACCTTCCCCAAGCGCCGCGGGATGACGCGGGTAAAGGAACTCATGGAGGCAGGGATCAATGTGGCCTTCGGCCACGACGCCCTGATGGATCCCTGGTACAGCTTCGGAACTTACGACTTGATAGAGGTGGCCCACATGGGATTGCATGTGGCCCAGATGACCGGCGTTGGCCAGATGCGGCAGATATTTGAAGCTATCACCACCAACGGCGCCAAAGCGCTGGGGCTTGAAGGCTACGGACTTGAACCCGGTTGCCACGCAGATATCGTTATCCTGCAGGCCCGAGGCCCGCAGGAAGCCTTGCGATTGAAGCCGGTCAGATTGTATGTGATTCGCCGCGGCAGGGTAATCGCTGAAACAGCGCCGGTGCTCAGTCGGCTGGAAATTGAAGATCAGACAATCGAGGTGGATTTTACCTCGAATTGAGTTGAAACTCAATTCGAGAGATAGCGCCCGACCTGTTTGAAGACATCCGGGTGTGAGTCCTGAAGCCGGGAGCAAAACTGCTCTGAACGCACGATCGGGCTCCAGAGCGAGAAGTCTTCGCGCTCAAAGTCCATACCCACCGCGAGCATGTCGCAGAGCGTCTCTATCAGGTGCTCCTCGGGTTTGTAAATCGAGTCGCCGATATCACCCACCCAGCACAGGGGCGTGTCCTGATAGCGATCCTTCAGATCCTGGTAGAAGTGCCGGGTGATGATGGTACGAGGTTGAAGGCCCAGATCGGTAAAAGGCAATGTCACCCCTTTTTCAGCCACTTCAACGAGCGCCCCGTTGAAGACCGGGATAAGTTCGACGCCGTTATCGTTGCATATCGAATAGATTCCCTCAAGACCCTCGAGACTGGCGCAAACCGGAAAAAGAAATATTTTCCCGGGCCGGTGATGTCGCAATGCCTCCTCGACGAAGTAGTTTAATGTCTGGCCCGAAGCGATGCATTCTTCCATGATAATCCAGGTGTCGTCCTGCCACCATTCACCCACAAAAGAACTCTCCACGATATTTCAACCGCGAAAACCCGCGTTGTCCTCAACCCGGGTGAGCTTTATATAAGTGGTGTCAAGAAGCCCGGACCGCTGGAGGGGAGGGTTGGCGTCCAGCAAATCAAGCGGGCGCCCGCCCCACAAAATCACAAACTGCGCCACCTTGCCGTCGAACATCCGTTCGAAGAGGCGAATCATGTCGTGTCCCACCTCTTTTATCATCAGGAATTTTTCCGGCCCGCAGGCCTGCCGGCTGAGCAAAAATTCTTCACCCGCTCCCCTGCCGGGAAAATCAACCACGTAAATCTTCTCCGGCAGGCATCTGTCCCGGAAATCCTCGTGCTGGGTAATCGCCTTCACAAGCCATATGTCTCTGCCGCCACGTGACATAACAATTTCACCAACATCTTCGAGGAATATACGGCTTGCATCCGTATCCATGTTCATGCGGTTTCTCCTTTTGCGGTTATTGCGATATTCGTGAAGCGGATTGAATATTCCTGTGGGGGGAGTATAAGATAACGACCATAATGTGTCAAATTATCGCGTTCATCTTGCCAGAAGAGGAATGCTGCCCATTTTAATTTCTTTTTCACGCAAAGCCGCTAAGCCGCAAAGAATTTTAATTTAAACAATAAAAAAACTTTGAGATCTTTGCGACTTTGGGTGAGGTCCGGGCTTTAGTTCACTTCAGGCACTTTTAACCCTTGAACCTGATCTGTGATTTTGAAACCACTTCAAGTAAAGTGATCGGAAAATGAACGCCTGCGGCGGGTGTAAAATCCAGGCATAAAAAATGGCAACCTTTCAAATAATGGAAGGTTGCCATTTTCAGGTTTGATTCGATTGTTAAACAGCTTTTACATTTACCGCATGCGCGCCTTTGGGTCCCTCTTCTATGTCAAACGTAACCTGATCGCCTTCGTTGAGAGACCTGAATCCGTCTGAATCGATTCCGGTATGATGCACGAAAACATCCGGACCATCTTCTTGCTCGATAAAGCCATAACCCTTACGATCGTTGAACCATTTCACAACACCATTTGCCACAGTGACACCCCCTTTGTTTCTGTAATTGCCATAGTCCCATACTGCAGGATGCCACCCAGACGAATGGGTCTTTCCTTCAGAATGAAACCCGCCTTCAATTGAGGCAGACCCTCAGTTATCTACTAAATTATAAGTATTTTTTACCGTCAAAATCAAGTAATTTATTTAACTCAACCCTTTTCGGCGGAAGTTTTGCTCTTGATTAAAAGGTCGAGCCGGTCCGCACAAAACCCACCGCACCAATCAGGGCGGCGGCAGATTGGGTAAACAGTTACCCATAGTTTGGCTATTTTTTTCACAACCACCGGTCGAAAATGCAACTATCGTCAAAGTAAATGGTTGTAATTATTATTTTTTCTGTTTTGCCCGCATGTTTTGCATGAATATTGCAGACCAATTTAGGCAGAGGGACGAGCCCGTGTTTCAATCTGGATTCGTATTTGCCCCCCTGAGAAATTTATTCAAACTAGCCAAATATCCGCCCTGATGCCCGCCGGCCAGCACTCTGGAGTTGCAATTTTATTATCGGGTTTCTAAACGCCTGAAGCAAATCACTTTTAGCGAGTGTCTTGCGTTTAAGTCACTTTCGCCCGGAGCTCTGAAATGAATAAACCCCATCGTCCCAAAAACGGGCAGCACTCAAAACGGCACCGTAAATTTTCACGGGATCATAAATCTGAAAGAAGAAATGGCCGTGATCGCAGAAAAGGAATCGATCGCAGGAGTGGATTCGATCGCAGGCGGGATGAGGACCAAAGTGCGACGGAGCGTAAAAACCTAACCCGGGAGTGAGACGGAAACATGAAACGGGCAGTTGCAGATCGGCGTTTAGGTAAAGACAGACGTAAAAGATTGAAGCGGGGACGGCTTTTTAACCGCAAACCGGAAAACCGGACCCCTTCAGAGCGCCGGCTTCACGGGGAGAGAAGAACCGGCTGGGTCAGAATCAGCAAGTGGTCAAGCGTAAATTTGCGAATTTTAAAAATTTCGAAGTTCTTAAAATAGTTCGAGTGCCAATCAATCTGGTTGGCAGATAGACGTTTCGACTTGCGTTTTTATGCTGCATTTCTTTTAGCGGAAAGGAGTAAAATGGTTCAACATATTATGGCCGGCAATCCGGTCGAGAACAAATATCAACACTTGAGAAAAATCGATGGCCATCTGAGGGCTGAAATAAAAATAAGCAGAGACGGTCTTGGGTACCAGTTTAAACTGAGGGAGATCGACGACAATCAAGGGTGTTTTTTTCTCAGCGAAAATTCTTCGGTCTTAAAAATTCTGGATATCGGCTCGGTTCTGGACATGAAATATTGGACGGCCGACAAAACCAGAACGGTCAAATATGTCACCGCGGAAATAAATGGTATCGCCAAACAAAGCCATGAACCGTTTAAAGGGCATTATAAGGTCGGATTATCCATTTTGAAGACCAGGGATTTGAAACGGGTGAACCCAATCCGTGGATTACTAAAAACACGGATTGAAACCGACGGTTTGGGCAGCGAACAGCCCGCGCAGCACCGTCTTTGAAAAACAGGAGCGGTTGGCCTTGGCTTTGCTGTCAGGGTTTGACTGAAGGCAAATAAGACAATCGTCCGGCCTGCATTCTGATTAAGTTTGTCTAAGGGGGGATTGACCATTATAAAGATATTAATCATTGTGGCACTCATTGCCGCTGCCTATTGCATAATTGCAGCCATCGCCTGCCTGGTGGCCGCTTCCAGAGAAATTGAATTGCCCGATATTGAAGATATCGAGATTGTAGAATAAATAGGGAATCACTTTTCACAACCTCCTTAAAAAATTCCCAACGGCGGCCTTCTATATTCTTGACTCCTAAATGGGTTCTTTGGTAGATGTTATTCTCCAATACTGCTCGGGAGGTTAAGATGCGAACGGTTTTCATTTATGTCACCATTATTGCCGGTATTTTATCTACCCCATTTACCTTACAGGCTGAAGAGAAGCACGGCAGGTTCTTTGCCGGAGCCGGTTTAAGCTATGTGGGCGAAGACTTCGATGACGGCGACCTGAGAACGCTCCCCGGCAACTCCAACATTGATAATTCTTGGGGAATTAATGTTTTTGGCGGTTACTGGTGGATCAAGCATCTGGCTGTTGAAGGCAACTTCAACTGGTATGCCGATTTCGACGGTCAGGTAGGTGCCATCGATTTCGATGTCAGCATCTGGACCGTAATGCTTGACCTCAAGGTGATCTCCCCTTCCCTGTGGGAAGATAGGATATTTCCGTATCTAAGGATCGGCGGGGGTTACATGATAGGCGAAATCGATTCGGATAACGGTAATTCAGACGAATCGGACTTTGCCTATAATATCGGACTCGGATGCGACGTTTTTGTCAAAGATCGCATCAGTGTCGGCTTCGACGGCAAGCGCGTGTGGGGAAGCGGCGATGTCTCAGAGTTCAACCACTATGTGCTGACGGTTCGCGCTGCTTATCATTTCTAAATAAGACCGAAGGGCCAACTAGAAGTGGGGGCGAGTATGGCTGTACCTGGGATCTTTGACGTGATCGTTTTCAAAGACGGTAATCTGGTAAATGGCAAAGTTTTAACCGATCACTTTCCCATCAAGACGTCTTATGGTGAAATCATCGCCCAAAAAAAGGATATCGCCAATATCCATATGCGCGGGATTCAATTTAAAACCGACCAGATCATTACCCTGGATTTAAATCGATTTAAAGGGACCCTGCAGGAGGCCATTGTCCGGATAAAATTAACGGATGGCCAAAATATTGACGTGGCTAAAAATAAAATTAATACGATAATGATGCTTACAAATTACCGTTCCACCTGAGACGGATACGGATTGAGACCGCTTATCGAAAGGTTTGAGTGGCTATTATGAGAGGTATCGTAAACGTCATGTCCGGAATCTGTGGTATGATCACAGAAATCCGGGCCACATCGGAAGACAGGTCCGGGATGGTTAATCTGGAAATCAACACCAGATGCGAAAGTATCCAGAAATTAGCCGGTGATTTAAAGGTTGTAAATCCGCTGGAAGAAATCTCTTTTAGCGGGAAAGGACCTAAAACGCTGCGCATGGCGGCCAAACACTGCAAGCATGCCGCATGCCCTGTGCCTTCGGGCATTGTTAAAGCAGTCGAGGTGGCATCCGGGCTGGCCTTGCCGAAAGATGCCAGTATTAAAGTGAGGCAAGAAAAAGATTAGAAGCCGTCTGAATGCGTTTTTGTGCCAAGGGGATGGATTCGCCGCTGAAATTCAATCAGAACTGAAATTTGCAGATGACGTATAATTTTGACCCGGATAGATGGTACGATGACGAGCAAGGCATACTCGAGGCCCGCTTCAAAGCAGGAGAGATGAACCCGCAGCAATATCAAGATGCCCTTTGCGAGCTGGATCGACGGTATGATGAAATGCTGAAGCGCCTGGACGGAACGTATCAGATCCCCACATAAGCGCAACAACCCCCCAGGATCTTAACACCCCCCTTATTCTGTTTTTGGAGGGTCGCGTCGAAATCAAGCTCCACGCTATAAACAACCGGCGCATTTAATATGAACCCGTCTCAAAAATCGGATTTGGGTTCAAGATTCCGTCTTCGCCGAAAGGCTTCGCCGGGACACGCGCGGCGGGGCCGAGTTTTCCGGCGTTGCGGGATTTCCCGTCTGATCTTATACTGATTGTGGGTGGCTAACCGGAGTTCCGCCGGAGGCGGATCGAAGGATTAGAAACGAGGCACCAACAAGGTGGTTGGGCCAAAAAACATTTTTGAGATGGGTTCATGATTCACCCCGTGAGTTGTACGATATCATCCGTTTCAAAATCACTTCGCGATTCCCGGGACTTTTCGCGCTTGATGGCGCCAACCGCTTCGACCAGCTGAATCGGCTCCATCTCTTCGGAATTATCATCCTCGGGATCGGTGACGTAATAATCCACTTTATCATCCCGATCATCGGTGACGTAAAAATCTTCTAACTTCTGCAAATACAGGTCATCCGGCGCTTTTGGTACGTTAAACTGATAGGGTGCCGTCAGGGTCGCCATGTCAGATTCATTTCCCAACTCATTCACAGCGGTGATACCAAATTCAATCGGCCCCCCATTGGGGGTGAAAGATTTGACATCATCGGGCAAAACGATTTCAGTAACATTTCCCAGCATCACCCATTGGGAATCATAATTTAAATCACCGTTTTCAGACCAGTATAATTTATATCCAACGACCTGGGAAGAATTGGATGCGACCCACTTGAGTCTTCTTCTTTTTATTTTGGCCATGCGACAGCTCCTTATGGGCGAAT
>JBFFCW010000092.1:0-10898 GCA_041559695.1 Desulfobacterales bacterium | reverse complement strand
GCTATTCGTCCTGGGAGAAGCCAATTTTTCTGATCACGGCGCCAACCGCCTGGGGGCCAGCGCCCTGATGCAGGGATTGGCCGACGGATATTTTGTCATTCCTTACACCATTGGCGGATATTTTGCCGGAACAGAACTATCTCCGGTCAATACGGACGATGCGGCCTTTAAAGATGCCTGCCAATCGGCAACTGAAAACGTCGCTAAACTGATGTCCATTAAAGGCAAGCGCACCGTAGACAACTTCGCCCGTGAACTGGGGAAAATTATGTGGAATTATTGTGGCATGTCCCGTGATGACGCGGGGCTGAAAAAAGCCCTGGGGCTCATTCAAGATCTGCGGGCTGAATTTTGGGAAAACCTTTTGGTTCCCGGTACGGATAAGGATTATAACAAGAGCCTGGAAAAGGCCGGCCGCCAGGCCGACAGCCTTGAATTTGCCGAACTCATGGTTCTGGATGCGCTGGATCGCACCGAGTCGTGCGGCGGCCATTTTCGGGAGGAATCTCAAACTGAAGAAGGCGAAGCCCAGCGCGATGATGAAAATTTTTCGCATGTGTCGGTCTGGGAATATGAGGGCTACGGCAAGCGGCCGAAATTTCATAAAGAACCATTGAATTTTGAAAATGTGGAGTTGTCCCAAAGGAGTTACAAGTGAAAAAACTAGCGAAAACGATTAATGTAACCCTGAAAGTCTGGCGCCAGCCAGGACCTGAGGCAAAGGGTCATTTTGAGGCCATTGCCGCTAAAAATATTTCGCTTCATATGTCGTTTATCGAAATGCTGGATACAGTCAACGAACAGCTGACACTTGATGGCAGAGACCCGATTGCATTTGACAATGATTGCCGCGAGGGAATCTGCGGCACCTGCGGCGCGGTGGTCGACGGCCGGGCTCATGGACCGCAAAAAGCGACCACGCTGTGCCAGCTTCACATGCGACAATTTTCAGGCGGCGACACGATTGTGGTGGAGCCCTTCCGTGCCCGGGCCTTTAAGGTGGTCAAAGATCTGGTGGTGGACCGCAGCACGTTTGATAAAATCATTCAGGCCGGCGGATATATATCCGTCAATACCGGTGGTGCACCAGATGGTAACGCGATCCCCATTCCCCAGGAAATTGCTGATAAGGCAATGGATGCGGCCGCCTGTATCGGTTGCGGCGCCTGTGTCGCCGCCTGCCCCAGTGCTTCGGCAATGCTTTTTGTCAGCGGCAAAATTTCCCAGCTGACCCTGCTGCCCCAGGGCAAACCGGAAGCCGCCAGGCGTGCGCTCAGCATGGTTAAAACAATGGATACATGCGGTTTCGGCAACTGCAGCAACCATCGCGAATGCGAAAACGCGTGCCCCAAAGAGCTGTCCATCGTCAATATTGCGCGGTTAAACCGCGAGTTCTTTAAGGCCGGCTTTTTATCGAATGAAATCTAACCGGCGATTTCTGGGTGGCAAACAAATTACCACTTTTCTCTCACCACGCAATCGATTCCCAATTTCAAAATTCGGCCTTTTCGCATCTCACAAGGTTGCGAATCTTATTGCCTGATTCTGTCATCATAATTAATGAGAAAAGGATAAACCAGAGAGGTACAACATGATGGATCAAGTTAATGCTTTATTCGCCAGGTTAGAAACCACATTCGGCTTACAGGCGCCCCAGCTTAAGATAGCATTCAAGGTTACCCTGACGCTTATCGTTTTCTTTATTGTGTGGCTCATCCTGCGACAGGTTTTGTCATTTATTGAAAAGCGGATGAAAAAAATCAACCTGATTGAAATTCAGGGCCCACTGTTTAAAATTATGCGGAAAGTGCTTTTGTTGGCCCTGGTGCTGCTGACCGGAACCTATCTTATCGAATTATTCAATGCACCGTTGCTGGAAAAAATCTTTCATGCAGTGTTTGTCATCCTTTTTGCCGCGCCCAGCAAAAATTTCCTGATTGTCACCATACGATATCTGCAATCACGGGTGGCCCATAAAACTGACAGCAAGATCGATGATATCCTTTTTGATCTTCTCATTCGGTTTTCAAACTTCATAATATATATCGTGGCAATCGTCATTGCCCTCGATCTTCTGGGGATCAATGTGGTCCCGTTTGTTGCCGGCGCCGGAGTGGCCGGGATCGCCATCGGTTTTGCCGCCAAAGACACGCTGTCGAACCTGATTGCGGGAATTTTGCTGATTATCGATCGGCCCTTTGAGGTAGGGGATCGAATTGAGGTCTGGAGTGCGCCGGCCGGCAGTGCCACCTGGGGTGATGTCATCGACATCGGATTGCGGGCCACTAAAATTAAAACCACTGACAATATCGTGATCATCATTCCCAACAATGAGATTATGCTGCGGGACATCATTAATTACACCATCATTTCCGATGATATCCGGCTCCGGATCAATATTGGCATTGCCTATGATGCGGATCTGCAGAAAGCCAAGCGCGCCATCCTGCAAGTGGCGCAGGCGACCGAGGGAGTAGCAGAAGATCCGCCGCCAAAGGTGGTGGTGAGAAATTTTGGGGAATCTTCAGTGGATTTACAGCTGCGAGTTTGGATCCACGATGCCCGCCGGCGGATGGATACGATTTCTGATATCACTGACAAAATCAAGGAAACCTTTGATGCGGAAGGCATTGAAATCCCCTATCCCAAGCGGGATATCTATGTGCACGATATAAAAATTTAAAATAATTCCAATTACTTAGGTATGACTTTTTTCTCAAAAATCTCCGAAAAGAGACGGTTTAATTAATGGTGTAAGCTGTCCCTTTCCTTTTTCAGCAACTGCCCTTGACGTCATCCACCTGCAAGGCCTCTGATTCAGCGTCAACTGGATCCGATTTCATACCCGTACAGCTTTATTCAGCCGATGCGGGTAATCCTTTTAGGGTGAATTTAAGCAAGGGATTTCATCCTATCAACCTGTGATTAAATTCGAACGTCCAAACAATTTTCAGATTTGATATCTACCGATATGGAGTTATCACAGGTTCAAGAACCTCAAAGGTGCCTTTTATGAATGGTTATCCATTGAATGGGTCATGTTGAAGGTTTTCATAGCGAAATTAAATTTTTGAAAATAATGTGATTTTCCTCTTTTATATCATACTAATGATGGAATGTTGAAATGGAGATAAAGCAAAGCCTGAAACCCTGAGTTGGATGCTGTTTTGTTTAGCCTGCCGCCAGAATACGTTCTACCTTAGTGACAAACTCTGGAAGATTGAAGGGTTTATAAATAACGTTCGTGAAACCCAGTCTGGCCATTTCATTGAGTTTGGCATGATCCGGATAGCCCGTTGAAATGATGACCTTCATGTCGGATAGCTCGGGTTCATTTTTGATAATGCGACAAACTTCCAATCCATCCATTTCAGGCATGAAGAGGTCTAGTATCAGCAGGTCCGGCCGATACGTCCCCAATTTTATGGAGGCTTCGATGCCGTTGGTGGCCTCTTCAATCAAATAGGACTTTTGCTGATCCAGTGTCAGGGCCTCAATCAGCATCTGCCGGATGGTTTGATCATCGTCGACGATCAGGATTTTGGCCACTTCGCGTTTCAGCAGGGACGGCATCGAAATCGTAAAAGTGGTTCCTTTTCCCTGGCGGGTTTCAAAAGAAATATCTCCGCCATGGGCCTGCACAAGCCCGTAGGTGACGGACAGCCCCAGGCCGGTCCCGCCTTCTTCCTGCTTATCGGTGACAAACGGTAAAAACAATTTATCCGCAACAGCCGCTGAGATTCCACAGCCATTATCGCTGATGGCTATTAAAATACGTCCGTCCTTTTTTTGAAACCCGGAACGAATTCGGATGATGCCGTTCTCATGATCGATTGCTTGAATGGCATTGATAATAATATTTAAAATAATTTGTTCAATACTCTGAAGGTTTCCCTGCATTAACGGCAGATCTTCACCTAGTTCAAGTTCAATTTGCACCCCTGATTTTCTCAGTGTCGTTTGCGCCAGTCTCAGGGCATTTTTGACGGCTGTATTCATCTGCAATGCTGACTTTTCGGCAATATTGGATTGCTTGGAAAAATTCTTCAGATCGGAAACGATTTTAGCCACGCGATTCGCCGCCATATCCATATCCGCAACCAGCTGGGGTAAATTATCTTCTAAAAATTCATAGGTAAAACCACCAAATTTTTGATCGGGAAAGATGTTCTTTTGCTCCATCAACACCGGTAGAAAATCGGACCAGATTTTCTGAATTAACGGCAAGTTGTACATGATCAGGTTAATTGGATTGTTAATTTCGTGGGCCACGCCGGCCACCAGAGTGCCCAGCGCCTCCATTTTTTGAGCTTGTTGCAGTTGCTGCTGGCTCTCCTTCAAAGCCGCTTTCGCAAGCCGGTGCCGGGATTTTAACTGTCCGGTCTCTTCCCGTAATTCCAAAAGTTCCCTGATAAGTAGCTGCCTGGATTTTTCCTGATCGCTCATTGCGCGCCTTTTGGATACGATCAATTCGGGTTTTATAATCTAACGCCTCTAAAGGTGATATTTGTTTTCAACGTCATTTCCGCGATCTTCTTGAACTGATCGGTCACATCGGACACGAAAAGCGTCAGCTGATCATTTTGACCCAGCCGCCGATCGATTTGGTTGTTGGCGTTAAGAAAGGCTTTAACGCTATTGGCGACGCTGGTGGAAGAATCGATCAAATGAACACGCTTTCCGATTTTCCTTTGAATAATTTTTTTCAGAAGAGGATAATGGGTACAACCCAAAATGAGGGTGTCGATTTGACGGATTTTGAGGGGCTGAAGATATTTTTTTACAATCGTTACCGTCTCCGCTTTATCCAGCCACCCTTCCTCAACCAGGGGTACCAGAAGCGGACAGGCCACTGAATGGACCCTGGCTTGGGGTTGGTTCTCAATAATTTTTGTTTTATAAACACCACTGGCTATGGTTGCGCGGGTACCAATTATACCAAAATTAAGATTTTTTGATGCCTGGACCGCAAGTTCAACTGCCGGCGTGATCACTTCAAAGATGGGAACAGGAAACTGTTTGAGAACTTTAGCCGTCGCAACACTTGAAGCGGTATTGCATGCAATGACGATGAGTTCGGCTCCCCGGCTCAAAAGAAATTCAATATTATTTGTGGTATAGCCAATCACTGTTTCGGCACTTTTGGTCCCATAAGGCGTATGCGCCGTATCGCCGAAATAGACAATATCATATCCGGGGATTTGTTGCATGATCGCTCTGGCAACAGTTAAACCGCCGACGCCTGAATCGAATATACCAATCATAATAAATGAATGTTTTAAAGGGATTGCTTAGAAGTAGTTTTAAAACCATTTCTAATGAGTTCGTGGACGCACTTTCGTATCTGATTGTCACTAAAATCGGTCCGCATGCCGGGGCAAGAAGCCGCCATGGAATGCCAATTTGAGCTATCCACCAGGATATTCTCAATAAAGGGCCATTTTCGACACATATGCGGCTTAACCGGATGAATCGTACACCGCTGATCCCAGAATATACAATAACCGTTTTCTGCCTGGGCAACCAGCGACTTGCCTCCGGACATCTGACAGTAGCACCGCATAAATCGTTTGCGATCCAACCCCAGATACCGACAGATATTCTTAATCTCAGACTCGGTGATATAGGTGCCGCCGTACCCTTTACAGCATTGCCCGCAATTCTGGCAAGCAAACAAATCCTGCGGTGTAACCGCATCAGAGGTCATGGCGATCCTCCATGGCCTTTTTCAGTGTAACCTGATCGACATATTTCAAATCGCCCCCTATGGGCACCCCGGAAGCGATACGCGTCACCTTGATCTGATATGTTCCCAGACGCTCTGCAATATAGGCGGCGGTCGCTTCACCTTCCACGGTGGTACTGGTGGCCAGCACCACTTCTTTGATCTGGCGCTGTTCGATCTTTGCGATCAACTCGCCCAAGCGAATATCTTCAGGACCGATACCGTTCATGGGAGACAGCACACCGGACAATATATGATATCGCCCGGTAAAGGCGCCTGATTTTTCCATTGCCACCATGTCAGCCGGCTGTTCGACAACGCATAAAAGGGAGGCATCTCGGGTAGGGTCCTCACAGATTTTGCAGACCTCATCGTCGCTGAGCCCATAGCAGCGCTTGCATAAACGCACCTTCTCTTTGGCTTCCAAGATGGCGTTCGATAATTGCTCGGCTTCTTTACGGGGTGAACGCAGAA
This sequence comes from Desulfobacterales bacterium, assembly GCA_041559695.1. GTDB lineage: Bacteria > Desulfobacterota > Desulfobacteria > Desulfobacterales > JAHEIW01 > JAHEIW01. The sequence goes on along the minus strand of JBFFCW010000092.1, from coordinate 4,699 downwards.
TGTGCATGGTCAGTCGTTCTGCCGTCTTTTCTCCAACCCCGGGCAGTTTGGCAATTCTTTTAATTAAATTGATGATCGATGGCGGGTAATGGCTCATATGATATCTTATTTTATTGGTTTTATTAGTTGTATTGGTTTAATTGGTTAAAAGAAAAACATGCGATAGCGATTGATTGATGCCCACTTTTAGCAGCACCCTGCCAATGAGCGCAAACCAATTTAACCAACACAACCAATCGAACCCATCAAACTTTTTTTACATTATCCCCGGAATATTCAAGCCTCCGGTTAATTTGCCCATTTCAGCACCAACCATTTCCTGGGATTTGGTGAGAGCCTCATTTACAGCGGCCAGTATTAAATCCTGCAGCATATCCACATCTTCAGGATCGACCACCTCTTGTTCGATCTGGATGGAAACGATTTGCTGTTTGCCGTTGGCAACGACTTTCACCATACCGCCGCCGGCTGTAGTTTCCACTGTTTTCTCGGCCATCTCCTCCTGCAGTTTTAACATCTGCGATTGGAGCTTCTGGGCCTGTTTCATCATATTGCCCATACCTTTCATTCGCTTTCCTCCTTGTTCAATCCAATGGAATTAATAATATTGTCACTTGTTAACGTATTTTGACATCGATTAATTTACCGTTAAAAATCTCTATGGCATCCGCCACCAATGGATGGCTCAGCGCTTTTTGCCTTAGATGATGGTCATTTTGGGATTTTTTTTTTGGGCGCTCTTCGTCCGGCTCAGAAGAAGACGTCAACATGATGTCTTTTTCTTCTCCAAAATATGCCGCACAAATCTTCTTTAAGACGGTCTTATTTTTTTCACGCTGCAGCATACTCAAGGTAAATCCATTGTCGTGCACCTCAATTTCGATATGATCGGCCGCTACCTGTTTCAGGCGACATCTGGTTAAGCTCGCTCCCAAAGATGGATTTTTTTTGGAAATTATTTCATAAAGCCGGCCCCAGGTGGCACCCAGATCGCTCAAGGTGTCATCCGCTGCGGCCGGTGGTTGCGGTATTGAGTCTGAATGTCCACCTTCCCTTTGCTGTCGCGACTCAAGCGCCGGCGGCTTCACATCCGGTTTCTGCTCTGCCGGCCCGTTCGGCGAGTTGTGAATCTCCTGCCTTAATAGATCCAGTTTATCAATTAGCGCATCAATCGGCAACGCCGGTTTCATCTGATCCAGCCGAATAAAGGCCATTTCAAGTGCGAGCTTGGGATCAGAAGACAGCCGGATAGAAGCCTCCTCCCGGAAGAGTTGATCAAAAATCTGGTTCAAAACAGCAAAGGGCACCTCACGGATTTGTTCGGCCATCTGGGCAAGTTCATTATCCGGTAAATCGACCAGTTTGCCGACATTCTGTCCCATTTTAACAATCAGCAAATTCCGCAAATGTTCGAGCAAATTCGCAAAGAGCTTTTTCAAGTCGTGTCCGCGTTGGTAACAACTATCCAGAGCATCCAGGATGACCGCAATATCCCCCTGCAGGACGGCGCTGCAAAGATCGAACACATATTTTCGGTCAATGACGCCTAAAATGTCCAGAACCTGCTCATGGCTGACCGAACCTTTAAAACACGATAGGACCTGATCGAGCAGGCTCAACGCATCCCGCATGCTCCCGGTGGCTTCTCGCCCAATCAGGACCAGGCTTTCTTGCGGTATCTTGAAATCTTCTTTCTGACAGATAAAAGCCATATGTTCAATCATCGATTTCAGACTCAGGCGCCGGAAATCGTGTCTCTGGCACCGGGATAGAATCGTAATCGGAATCTTTTGCGGTTCGGTTGTCGCAAATATGAACATGACATGGGGCGGCGGCTCTTCAAGTGTTTTTAACAGGGCATTGAAAGCCGGCATGCTGAGCATATGGACTTCATCGATAATATAGATCTTATACAGACTGTGGGCGGGCATATACTTGATATGGTCGCGCAACTCTCTGACCTGGTCAACGCTGTTGTTCGAGGCACCATCGATTTCAAATACATCAACGGCATTACCGGAGGTGATTTCCCTGCATGACCGGCATTCGTTGCATGGAGTGGGGCTCGGACCTGTTTTGCAATTCATCGCCTTAGCCAGTATTCGGGCGACGGTGGTCTTTCCGGTTCCTCGCGGTCCGGCAAAAAGTACGGCATGGGCCACACGATCGGCGGATATTGCATTGGACAGGGTGCGGGTTACATGATCCTGCTCAATGACCCGGTCAAACGTCTGCGGGCGGTATTTGCGTGCAAGCACGAGATAGGACATAGCGAATTGCCTAAAGTTTAGAATGCCTAAAATGCCTAAAATTGAAAACGGAAATCATCCGTACTTACCCCAATATGCTTACCGTGAGGTCGATTTTCCTTATTTTGTGCCTCGAAAATTCTTGCAGATGGTGTGGATGCTCTTTCCAATCGTCAAGATATTTTAACTTTAGGCATTTTCCATTTTAGGCGTTTTTCAAGAATGGCGGAGAGAGAGGGATTCGAACCCTCGGTGCCGCTTTTGACAGCACACACGATTTCCAGTCGTGCTCCTTCAGCCAGCTCGGACATCTCTCCGCATTATAGTTGATTGGTTGAATCGTTAAATTGTTGACGGGTAAAATAAGCCATGAATATTGCTTTTTTTTAGCATTTAACGATTCAACCATTATACCCGTCACCAAAAGATGGCGGAAGGGGTGAGATTCGAACTCACGGAGAGCCAAAAGACCCTCAACGGCTTTCGAGGCCGCCGCCTTCAACCGCTCGGCCACCCTTCCGGCAAGCTGATTAGAAATGGGTAGTTTTCAATAACCTCTTTAAATCGCAGTGTCAAGGTGTGAACATCACCTGAACTTCCTTGGAGTATTCGGCGTGTGTGTCATAGATGATCAGCGGAGGGCCCAGCCGGGTACCGGGCCGTGCACCCTTTACCGCGTCGACTAAAATGAGTTTGGCTTCCGTGTCCAGCTGCGAGTGAATCGACCGCATAAATTTGGGTTCAATCCCCTCTGTCCGCATTTGGCCGAGCAATTCGACGATACGCTCCGCCGTATAAACGGTAACAAACCGGCCGGCGGTCCGCAGCATTCGCCTGACGGTCTGCAGCACCTCGGCTAAACTCACTCTTAATTCATGTCGCGCGATTGCCCGCTGCGCATCCGGATTTAATCTGCCAGAATTGGGTTTGCGGTAGGGGGGGTTGCAAACGACCAGGTCCACCGGTCCGCCGATCATATCCGGTTTCAAGTCACGCATATCCTGGCGAAGCACCGTAATTCGGTTCTGCATGTGGTTCGCACTTATATTTGAAATTGCCAACTCGGCTAAGTCCTCCTGGATTTCAATGCCGAATGCGGCGATGCTCGGATTGCGATAGGCCAAAATTAGCGGAATGATGCCGCAGCCGGTCCCTAAATCGAGCACCCTTTCATCCGCTCGCGGCCGGGCATGCCAGGCCAATAAGACCGCGTCGAGAGAAAAACGGTAGCCCGAGGCCGCCTGCTTTATCTGGAGTTTTCCGTCAAAGAATGCATCGGTTGTTAGTGAATCCATATCCCTTAATTCCATAATCCCCGAATTCAATCATCTTAACGGTCCAATCTTAAACTTTAGCTCCTCTATCAGCGGTTTTCCGAGAGCCGCGTTTAATTTGCTGATCATATCATTCTTTAAAAATTGCAACTGGTGAATCCAGGTCGAACTGCTGACATGCACAACCAGAAGTTTCCCTTTAAAGGCGGCCGGGCGGGCATTTTGAGCAATGGTTTCTCCCACGGCCTCATCCCACAGGCGCCATACTTCCTTGAGCTCAAAATCAGGTTTGGATCGATACGGTTCTAAAACATCATCAAGAATGTTTCGAATATGAACGAAATCTGATTGTTTGTCCGAGTTTTTCATATGCAGAAGACTATAGCAGAATTTCTCCAATTCTTGAACCGCAAACCAATGGATGCAGTGGATACAAACGGGTGCAATCGCCCGCCACCAGCACCCTGCCCTGCTTTTACCATGAACCCATCTCAAAAATGTCTTTTGGCCCCGTATCTTTGTTGGTGCCTCGTTTCAAATCCTTCGATCCGCCTCCGGCGGACCTGCGGTTAGCGACCCACAAGCAGTATAAAATCAGACGGGAAATCCCGCAACGCGGGCGACGCCCCTTACCATAATAAAATCGATGCGGAATCCAATTATCCGGGAAAAACGCGGCCCCGCCGCGCTCTTGAACCAAAATCCTATTTTTGAGATGGATTCAGGTAATGCATTTCCGACGTTTGCTTAAACATATGAGGAAGTTGTCTTTATCTTTGTTATTCTGCTAGATTTGCTTTTTGCTTGACTTGGCGAGTCGGGTAACTTATTTTAAGTGGGCTTTCTTATGATTTTCCAATAAATTGCCATTTCAATTTAAGGCTCGGCATATTTAACACCTTTAACGTAAAGGACTTCGAATATGAGTTGGGATTGGGAAAAGCTAAAACAGCAACAGCATGGCAAAGGCGGGGTTCCGCCGCAAATGGACGAATTTGTCGAAAAGATCAAAAGAATCAAATTCCCGGGCGGCCCCTTGTTTATTGCCATAATTTTACTGGTGGTCCTGGCAGCCACATCCGTCTTTACGGTTAAGCAAAATGAAGTCGGCGTGGTTCAATTATTTGGCCGCTATGTGCGCACGGTCGAGCCGGGCTTAAGCTTCAAGCTGCCCCT
>JBFFCW010000091.1:0-10942 GCA_041559695.1 Desulfobacterales bacterium | reverse complement strand
TTCTGCTGGCCGGATTGAGCGCGGCGGTCGTTGTCCTGGTGATCAACACGGTCGGCCATCTGGTAAAGAGCGAGGCACCGGTTGCTCAGAAAATTGAAAAGGCGCCCGAAAAAATTACCGATCCATTCACCTTGCAGGTAGCGGCCTATCTAAAGCCGGTCCATGCGAAAAAATTCGTGGAAAATTTGAAAAAACAGGATTTGGATGCCTACTGGCGGGAAGCGATCAGCGCTGATAAAAAATGGTACCAGGTTCGCGTTTCACATTTTCCGGATAAAAAATCTGCCAGGGACTTCGGGGAATCGCTCAAAGCCAAGGGAATCATCGACGATTATTACGTCGCCAATTTTGTGGCACCTGCTAAATAGGTTCAGGGTTCAGCGGTTCAGTGTTCAAAGGTTCAGAGAGCGGAAGGCAGAATCGAAAGGCGAGTTTAGACATCCAATTGGCAGACGAATATCAATTTTTCTGAAGTTCCAAAAAGTGCCGATATGTTGGAGCGTAATCTGCAGTTTTGAGATTTGAATATATTTAAGATTGCCAGAAGATATATGGAATATTTTGCGACTGTCCGTTCATGGCCGTAATATACAATTCAACCTAAGTGTCGGTTGCGCATACCCTCGGCGGCAAGGGCCGCAATTCCGGCATGGTCCGGTCCCGCCGCATCCAACTGTGACCCGGGCCGGTAGGCATTAAAAAAATGACACTGGGGCTCCAGCATTTCTAAAAAACCTGGTGATACATACATGATCCCTTGGTGAGTTGCATATGTCTATATGTAGAAAAACAATATGCATCAGCCCTGGTGTCCGATAGATCAGGCCACCGGTGCGGTGCGTAGGAAACGCCGTCAATAATGACTTTTGCTCCAAAACCGTGTCCCATATCAATGATCTGATCGATGGGGTTCACTGTTCAGATAATATCAGAGCTGTGTGTGACACAAATAATTTTGGTATTATGGTTAAGTAATTTTTCCAAGTATGCTAAATCAAGTTCGCCGTCACTTTCATTGACCTCCCACAAATTCAAGGTTGCTCCGGTGTGCTTTGCAACCCTCTCCCATCCGCCGATATTTGCCTCATGGTCCTGCTCTGAAATAATGATCTCATCTCCTTTTGAGAGAAATCCTGTGCAGGCATTGCTTAATGTATTCAAATTCTGGGTAGTTGATGGGCCTATGGTGATCGTATCCATAGCCACACCCATTAGATCTGAAATTACTTTTCTACCCCTGTCCATCTGCTCTCCTGCTGCGGCAGCAAGTGCATTATCGCCATAGGGTTGAACCTTGTTATTTTTGTAAAAATGCTCCAGTTTATCAACCACAGGCCTGCAAGGAAATGTACCGCCTGCGTTATCAAAAAAAGCCCATTCATTCGATTGGTCTAAATCAAAAAAAGGAAATTGTTTGCGTGCAAAATCAACATCAAAAATCAACTGATCTGCAGAATTCGCCATAATTTTTAAGCCCCTTTTGAAACATTAATAATTTTTTGTTGCCTTTTTCATATCATGAACGCCTACATATCAATATGTTTAAGCAAGTCTTCAATATTTTACAAGCGCCGAAATTGTGAATATCGTGCCTGATGGTGGAATTTGGAGGGACTTAAATAATTTTGCTTAACGTTGTGTCCAGTTTTTGGGGGGAGCGCCATCTTCGACTCGACTGCCTTCAACTTGAGCAGTTCGGCCCTGAGCTCGCTGCCGAAAGGCTCAGCCCGAAGTAGCCCGGCGCGGGTTGTTTTCTGACACCTGAGCACTGACCCCCTATTAAAGGTTTGGATCCTGTTGTTTCACATAGGCCAGCAGCCTTTTGGCAATGGCGGATTTGACCTGAATAGCGCCGTAATCGATCGGTACATTGTTCAAATACTGCAGAATCAAGGCATCTCCATCCTTTAACCCGCCCGGCAATATGCCGGCAAAGAAAAATCCCAGCTTCTCAAATTGCGGTGTATATATGCTGGTTAACGGGTCGGACAGGTTTAAGAAAAGATTGATAACTTCGGTTTTTTGCCGGCAAATTTCTTTTACTTTGATTCTTAACTCGTCGACAATGTTGCGGCCATAGCGGTCAATGATCATGCGGGCATAACGCATTGCTGCGAACTGCCTTATTTTAACGATCGATGTGGCTGCGGCTTTTTTCGTTTTCGCCGGTACCGCCTTTTTAATCTCAGGCTGAACACCCAGTTCTTTGTAAAGCGCGGCGATCATGTCTTTGTGATGATCCGGCGCATATATCTTTAGTGCGGGCGCCGGCGGCATTTGCAGATACAAAAATTGCACCAGCGCGCTCACATTATAAGGCGTTCGACCCGTCATACCTTTAAATAGGGTGTCCGGCGGTACCAAGCCCAGTCTCAAGCCGCAGTCTTTGAAACCAAATCCGTGAACCGTATGCTGTGATACCGTGTGGTTGGTAACCGCCTCGCCGAAGGCGCCCTGGATGCCGCGGGATTTTGCCTGATCCAACAGATATTGGGTAATCATGCGAAAACACCCCAGAGAGCGAAACTCCGGTTTGACGACACCCTGGGCCATTTCAGCGATTTGAGGGTTTTCTTCCCAGATTTGAAAGACACCGTACCCGGCAATTTCGTTATCACCGGCGATAGCAACGGCCGAGAAAACCTGGCCGCTTTCATTCAGGGCGATAATTTGTTCAGGATAATAGACATAGTCGTGGAAATAAGTATAACCGTAGGTTTTATATATAGTTTTTGATACTTCCGCTGCATCGTCCGGTTTCAACCGCCGAACCCGGCATTTTGATTGATCCGCTGATAAGGCAATTGGCGCTGCCGACGATTCATATGGCTCCAGGTCGCAGGCGGCGTAATAATCAGTGATATCTTTATTTTTGAGATGCTTTATCAAAACCAGTTCCTTGCCTTCCGTGCCCAGATTGTGCAGTCGAATTTCATCGAGATATTGCTTCAGGCGGGAAATCGGTTCTGCCATTCCGGGAATATCGTCAAGCTGACCCTCAGTGACGGATAATTCTGCCTCTACAGTTCCGAAAGGCAGTCCTTTATCTCGGAGGCTCACCTTAAAACCTTCAGGAATGCGCTCACAGATTACCTCCAGGATACCTTTTTCACCGGCTTCGAAAGAATACCCGATCAAGGCGTTGATGGCCTCGATCATGCCTTTTTCAAGAGATTCTAAGTCCTGTTTTTGCATTCCGGTCGAACGGGCGATTTCGCATACATAACCGGCAGCTGCGGTTGCATATTTCGGATCACCGGGGATTTGCATGCTTGAATATTCACATTTTGATTCCACAATTCACCTCTTGCATTGCGACCGGGTCACCCGAGTGCCCGGCGCGCGGTAATAAAATGGAAGAAAATTATTTTGCCGGTTCAGATTGGGATGGCAGCTGACGAAGGATCCGAATTGATTATTGATAAGCTGCAAATAACAACCCCCCTGTAGCAGGACCACAGGGGGGACGCTGGTATTTTTATGAAGGGCCAAAAGTTGCTGTGCAACTTTCACATAAGCTGCTGGGTGACGAATTCTTATGCCGGATTTGTACCGGCGTCAAACAAACCCTGGGTCACGTTTTCTTGGTCTTCGTTTCCTTTTTCGCACTTTTGGCAGACGTTTTTTTGGAGCCTGTTTTCGCCGAAGAATATCCATCAGCATACCATCCGCCCCCGACCAGTTTGAAAGAGCAGGCCGATAAGATCTTTTTGGATCGTCTATTGCATTTGGGGCATTTTATATGCGCGGTACCCATCGGGACCAGGCGTTCGGTTATTGTGCCTTCCGGGCACTGGAACTCGTAAAACGGCATATTTATCCTCCTGAAATGATATAAAAAGATATCAGGTAGTTAACTCGTTATGTCACTCTTTTTGCTGGAAATATATGTATTTTTTCTTTGATGTCAAGTTATCGCGTTAATTAAAGAACAATCATTTATCGGATTTTGAGCATGGAGTCAATCCCAAAATGTAATTATAAAATATTATATAAATTCGGTCAATTAGATTAGATTCGATCTGCCCCGGGGATTTATCCCTTGACACTTTCGTCTGGCGGTATATATAAAAATCATAAATATTTTCAAGCACTAAGAGTTCAAACGCATCTGAGGGATAAACGTATTCTCATAATTTACAGGAATTTAAATCGGTAAAACAATCGATGAAAACTCAGTTTTTTGAAAAATTTTCAAATCTAAAACAGATCCCGGCCAATGAGCATACGATTATGGTGATACTGGCAGTCATTGTGGGTGCGGCAGGCGGTTTAGGCGCCGTTGGCTTTCGGTATCTGATCAGCATTTTTCAGACGCTGGCTTACGGCGGTGAGAATGATTTGCTGCAACTGGTGGTCAATCTGCCATGGTATTATCGTGTGACGATTCCGGTAATCGGCGGCCTGATTGTCGGGCCGCTGGTTTATTTCTTTGCCCGAGAGGCCAAAGGACATGGCGTACCGGAGGTTATGGAAGCGGTAGCGATTAAGGGTGGTGTGATCAGAAAGCGGGTTGTGGTGGTCAAAACACTGGCTTCCGCCATCAGTATCAGTACGGGCGGTTCGGTGGGCCGCGAGGGTCCGATCGTTCAAATTGGCTCTGCCATCGGATCAGCACTGGGCCAGTTTATGAAAGTTTCGGCCGATCGAATGCGTATTCTGGTCGGCTGCGGGGCTGCCGCCGGCATTGCCGCAACGTTTAACGCCCCCATAGCCGGCTCCATGTTTGCTCTGGAAATTATTCTCGGCGATTTCGGTCTGGCGACATTTAGCCCGATTGTGATCAGTTCCGTTGTTGCCACCGCTGTTTCGCGGGCCTATCTGGGGGATACACCGGCCTTTATCGTTCCGGTTTATGAACTGGTCAGCGCCTGGGAGCTTCCCATGTATCTGTTTCTGGGTCTTTTTTGTGCGCTGGTCGGGATCACTTTCACCAAAACCCTGTATCGAATCGAGGATTTATTTGACGAGATTAAATTTCCCGAGTATCTCAAGGGAATTATCGGCGGACTGTTTCTGGGGGTCGCTTCGCTGGTTTTCCCGCAGATTCTGGGCGTCGGATATGGAGCCATTGACATGGCGCTGATGCAGCAGATGGCCTGGTGGCTTTTGCTGGTTCTGGTGCCGGCCAAAATTCTGGCAACATCCATTACCATCGGCTCAGGCGGTTCCGGCGGAATTTTTGCCCCATCGCTTTTTCTGGGGGCCATGGCCGGGGGGGTCTTCGGGGCCGTGGTTCATCAATTGTTCCCCAACATCACCGCATCCCCCGGGGCTTACAGCATCGTCGGCATGGGGGCGGTGGTGGCCGCCACCACCCATGGTCCGTTGGCCGCTATTTTAATTTTGTTTGAGATGACCGGTGATTATAAAATCATTCTTCCGCTTATGCTCTCATGCATTATAGCTGCAATCGCCAGCGGGCAGCTGCTGAGGGATTCAATTTATACCTTGAAATTGGCCAGACGCGGCATCGATATCAAAGAAGGCAAAGAGGTCAACGTTTTAAAATCCATGTTTGTCAAAGACGTGATGAATCCGAATGTTGAAACCATTCCTGAAGCCTTACCGCTGGGGCAAATGGCCGAGCGGATATCCAAAAGCAAGTTTAACAGTTTTCCGGTCCTCAATCCGGAAAATGAGCTGATCGGCATCCTTTCGTTTAATGATTATAACGAAGCCATTTTTGATGAAAACCTGAAAGACCTGGTGGTCGCCAGGGATCTGGCCACCACCGATCTGGTGACCATCTCCATGGACGACAATCTGTGGACGGCACTGGAAAAGATCAGTGCCAAAGATTTCGCGGTTTTGCCGGTTGTTTCTGCTCAAGAGCCCAATAAACTGGCGGGTGTGATCAGCCGGCGGGACATTATCGGTGCGTACAATAAAGCGGTGCTCAAGAAATCGCTTTTTAAAGAGTAAATCAATACTCCCTGAATACAGGGCAGGTGAAATGGAAACGGTAGAGATCGTTCATACGCCTTTATTTCGCGAGCAGCCCGGCAGAAAAAGCGGCGAGGGCGCACCACAGCTGATCGAAGCGGAAGCCGAGGAACCCTCTCCCGAAGAAGAGGAATACATCCTCTGCCGCCAATGCCACCAGGCCATCACTCGGCCGGCCGAGCGCATTTCTGTCCAGGGAGCGCATCATCACACCTTCGCCAATCCCCATGGAATCGTATTTGAAATTGGCTGCTATAAATATGCACAGGGGTGCGGCTACGCAGGGCCTCCTTCAACTGAATTTAGCTGGTTTAGCGGCTATGCCTGGCGGGTTAGTTTTTGTACCATGTGCCTGACGCATTTAGGCTGGGTTTTTATCGCCGGCAGCGGAGACAGCTTCCACGGATTTATCCTGGATCGTTTAATTCAGCCGGAATAATGAACCAAATGACCAAAATTCAAAAACAAAGTTTTAAACATTTGAATTTGGGTTGAGGAGAATTATATGGCAGAAATAAAAAGCACATTAGACCTGGTAATGGAAAAAACCAAGGATCTGAGCCTCAGCGATGAAGAGCGGCAGGGGCAGAAAAATAAGGAGATTGGCAGCCGTATCCGCGGCCTGCTGAATAAATTTCAGGATAAGGCCATATCATGGGACCGGTTCAATTCCGAGTACCAGGTGCTGAAAAAAGAATACAGCCTGACGGGAACGGGAAACGAGCATCTGATCAAAGAAATATGCGACCAGATCGAGCTCGCAAAGGACAATCAAGCGCTGTTTGATCTGCTGGCTGAACTTAAGGTGCCTGATTTTGAACGGCTCACATCGGTATTGCAGGAATTTCAGACTGTACGCGACACGGCTGCCCGGGAACGCCGCAAGATCTTAAAAGAGCAGCTTGCCAAAACCCATTTTATCTCCGGTTCGGCAGTGGTGCCCAATTTGGAAAATGACGATGACTGGCGAAAAGAGAGCGGGCAGATAAAGGCTGAGTTTGAGACTAAACTAAATCATGCGAAAACCAAACTGCTGGCTGGATAGTTGCTACGCACAGGGCTGACAAGGTGAAGTTAATCAGCGGCTAAATTATACTGTCGTAGGTCTCTTTCTGGAAACAGGTCCTTTGTGTAGCGTCTCCCCAGCGTTTTCTTTCAGCAAGCAGTTGCAAAAACAGCGCGCCGTTTTTTACCACTCTTCCACCCACAACATCGACACCGCGGGCAAAAAGTGGGTCCGGGAAATATCCTGCCGTTGGACCGATGATTGAGACAAATGCATCCTGTGAACAGCGGGCAAGTATCTCATCCAGTGAATTGTTCAATATCGTCGTACTGGTGCACAAGATTTTGTTACACGAGCTCAATTTCGTCGCGTCCAATGTAATTGGCAAATTCGGAAATTTTTGAATCAACCGCTCATTTTTTTCAATAACAACCAGTTCTGCGCCGGCTTTCTGAATGGTCTTAATCAGTCCGGAGAATAATCCGACCATGCCGATTTTATCTCCTGTGGAGACCGACACCAGCCCCAGAGAATCGGTAGCAGAATCAACCGCGAAATTGGTCTCCGCAATAACATGCTGACAAATTGCGTTAATGGACGCCAGACTGATCATCTCTTTGATAGGATCTTCATTGCCAAATTCAAGCGCAAATTCCCGCGGGTTTTTCGCGACAAAAGCCGGCGGTTGTAAAGCAGAGTATTCCTTTTTTTTTTTCATCTGGCAGGAGTACAAAGCTGATGCCGGTCGCCCCGCCTTCCAAACTGATAGCCATAAACTGAGCGTCCTTTGGTTGGCCGCCTTTATAGAAAGGCGGGAAGAAAATATTTGCTATTGGTGGCAGCGTAAATCTTGTCGTTAATTTATTGACCATTTTTCTGAATTCATCTTTTAGACTCATGGGAATGCCTCAAATCTTTTTCCGGTCGATGATAACTTGCCTGAACGCCCAATCGACCTCAGCCCATTTTTATTGATGATTTCTGTCCTCTGACTTCTGCCTTTTACAGAACTCAGACATAGCGAAACCAAAAATCTTCAATTTGCTCAAAGTTTGACTTAACTTCCCGGGCGCCGGATATAATTTCCCCGTGTCCGGATAACAGCAATTCAACGTCCAGACGCGACATGTGCTTAATGCTTTCTTTGATCAGGTCCCCATCGCCTCCGGGCAAATCGGTACGTCCTAGTCCTTCTTTGAACACCAGATCTCCGGTAAACAGTGCCTTTTGCATCGGCCAGTAAAGGCAGACCGAGCCGGGGGAGTGCCCGGGGGTATGAAAAACCTGCATTTCGAGGCCATCGAGAGAAAGCTCACCTTCTTTCAGAAAAAAATCAGGTGAAAAGGTATCGATGTCGATTCCAAAAGAAGCACTCATTTGTTTAGCAACGGTTGTCGCCCATTGCCATTCGGTTTCATGCAGGGTAAATAGAGCCGCTTTTTGCTTGAATAGCGGGACGGCTTCAAGGTGGTCCGGGTGGGCATGGGTGCAGATGACCAGATCGATATCGTCAGTTTTTAACCCCAATTCCTTTAATCCCAGATCAACATGCTCGAACAGAGCCCGGTGACCGGGGTCAATCATTATCCGGGTCGGGCCGTCGATGAAATAGGCATTGCAATTGTTCGCTGTCATAGACTGCCAGATAAAGGCGTGAAGATTATCTGTGATCTGCATCTGGTTTTTCCTCAGAATATTTGCGTTAAATCCAACGATTGGCGCCAAGCATTCGATACGATATTTTGACACTATAATGAACAAAATTTGACATTTTGTTCACACATTTTTTAATTATTCAGAGCCGGATATTTTTATAAGTTATTGATAATCTGATATTTATCTACAAATGTTATTTTTTGTATAATTTTTGCATAGATTTTCTGGAATAAATTTAACGGTATAAGGGGGTATGGATCATGAAAAAGCACCTGTTTGTTGTTATTATCTTGTTGTTTTTGCTTTCCGGATGCGCCGGCTCGCAAAAAACCGGCGAAAACCCGGTTGGGGGTGTGGTGGATGATTCCACGATCACCACCCGGGTTAACCATGAAATGATCAAAGACGATATCGTTAAAGCCCGGCAAATTGATGTCGATACCATCGGCGGCCACGTCACCCTGACCGGAGTCGTCGAGACCCGTGAAGAATCCGCTCGCGCCGTGCAAATCGCCCGTAACGTTCCGGCCGTAAAGTCCGTCACCAACAATATCCAGATCGGTGAAAGAAAATTCGGTGATATCTGGACCGACAATATGATCAGCAATAAAATTAAGGCCAAACTGATCGCCGAACCCGAGGTGCGTTCTCTGAATATCGATGTCGACGTCTATCTGGGTGTCGTCACCCTTTCAGGGATTGTCAGCACCAAGTATCAGAAGGACCGGGCCATCCATATTTCCCGCAGCACCGATGGTACCATTAAGGTCGTTGATAATCTTAAAGTTCGTTAGTTTCCCAGGTGTCAGGTGTCGGGTGCCAGAATTGATCGGGCTGAAACGCTGCCGGGTCAGATACTGAACACTGACACCTGACACCTTATCTGCTGTTTTCCACTTCCTGAACAATTTTTTGCAGCACGGTGCCGGCTTTGTCCCGGATGAGCGCATCACACATATTGTCGCAGGGGGTATCTGACAAGTTGACTATCGCCAGAAACGCATTGTTTTGTTTGGCGTATACCGGCATGTGGGCTGCGGGCTGAACCAGCAGGGTGGAACCCACTAGCAGAAAAAAATCACTGGTATGTGATAGCGCGGTGGCTTTTTCCACGGCGTCCACCGGCATGGCCTGGCCGAATGAAATGGTGTCAGGTTTTAAATAGCCGCCGCACTCACATTCAGGAGCCGTATCGCCGGAATTCAGACGCCTTTGAATTTCTTCGGTTGCCGTGATGCTGCGGCAACTCATACAGCGGATCCGCCGGGTATTGCCGTGCAGCTCAATTACTTTCTTATCCGCAAGACCCGCTTCCTGGTGAAGCCCGTCCACATTCTGAGTAATTAACGCCTCCAGCAGACCCATTTGATCAAGCCTGGAAATAGCGATATGCCCGGCATTCGGTTCGGCCCGGGTAATATCCTCATAAAGTTCTTTCCAGCGGCGCCAGTATTCCTCGCGTGCCTCGCGGGCGCTCATAAACTCGTCAAAATAGACCGGGCGGAACTTGTCCCATATACCGCCCTGGCTGCGGTAATCCGGTATGCCGCTTTCAGTAGAAATACCGGCGCCTGTAAATACGACGTTTTTACCGCGGTGTTTAATTTTTTCTGCGATCTGCTTGATTTTTGTATCCATAGTATTATGTGTCAGTCACCTGTTTCAAGGGTTCAAAATTCAAAAATTCAGCGTTCAACGATGCCCTACCCTAAACCTCCAACCCGGAACGCAGAACCTGACGCCTGACAACCGTGGAACGGTTGTCAGGCGTTTTTAAACTCCGATATCAGCTGCCGCAGCGACGCTTTGGCATCACCGAAAAGCATGCGCGTGTTTTGCTTGACAAAAAGCGGGTTGTCCACACCGGCGAATCCGGCTGCCATGGAGCGTTTAAGAACCAGCACCGTTTTGGCCCTGTCCGCGTTGATCACCGGCATGCCGTAGATCGGGCTCGATGCGATCTCTCTGGCGGCCGGGTTGACGACGTCATTGGCGCCGATCACCACACAAACGTCAACTGCATCCATTATCGGGTTGACATCATCCATCTCCGCCAGCTGTTCGTAAAGAACATTGGCCTCTGCCAGCAGCACGTTCATGTGCCCCGGCATTCGACCGGCCACCGGGTGAATCGCATAACGGATTTCAGCGCCATTGTTCTCCAGAATATCGCCGAGCTCCCGGACCCCGTGCTGGGCCTGAGCCACGGCCATGCCGTAGCCCGGAACAAACACCACCGAGCGGGCGGCCTCAAGCATAAAGTAGGCATCTTGCGGGGAGATGGGATGCGGTTCTCCCTGGACCTGCTGGCCGGCGCCGGCTGCGCTCACCGCA
>JBFFCW010000090.1:0-11012 GCA_041559695.1 Desulfobacterales bacterium | reverse complement strand
TATTCTGAGTGAGGCCGACAATAAAAAACCCGATGTTATCCTGATCGGCAGCGGTTCGGAAGTCCAAATTGCCCTCGAAGCGGCTGAAATGATCAAAGCCAAGGGATCGGCTGTGCGGGTGGTGAGCATGCCCTCCTGGGAATTGTTTGATGCGCAACCGCAGGACTATCGTCGCCAGGTTCTGCCGCCGGAGGTCAAAGCAAAAATTGCCATCGAGGCTGGCAGCCCCCAGGGATGGCACCGCTATGTCGGTGAATTTGGCCGGATCATTGCTCTGGATCATTTCGGTGCCTCAGCGCCTTACAAGACACTGTATGAAAAATTCGGTCTCACGGCAAATCAAGTGGTTGAAAGTGCCCTGGATCTGGTATGAAAAATAAATTTGATTTGATGGGAATGAAGATGTTAATGAAAACCATCAGCAGAACTGTTTAGAAGTGGCTTCAAAACAACAGATTCGGTTCAGGGGTAAGGCGTCCCACGAATTGAAACTCGTATGTCCGAGCGTACACGTTGGTACGTGAGCATTTCAATTCGCGGGACAACGCAGCCATTGGGCCTTAGATGGGGTTTTGAAACCATTTCTGATCAATTCGATTAAAGGATAATGTAATGTCAAAACTGATCGAACTTGAAAAAATGGGTCAATCCATATGGCTGGACTACATTCAACGCTCTATGATCACCTCGGGCGAACTAAAACAGCTGATCGACATCGGTCTCAGGGGGGTAACGTCAAATCCGGCGATCTTTGAAAAAGCCATTGCCGGTAGCAACGACTATGATGAGGATTTGAAACAGCTGCTCAAAACAGATCAGTCCCTGGCGCAAATCTATGAAGCGCTTGCCATTAAAGATATTTCCCTGGCTGCCGACCAGCTTCGCGGTGTTTATGATTCATCCAGTGGTAAAGACGGCTATGTCAGTCTGGAAGTCAGCCCGGAGCTGGCCTATGAAACCGAAAAGACCATCGCCGAAGCCAAGCGGCTGTTTGAAACCGTAAACCGACCCAATGTAATGATCAAGGTGCCGGCCACGCAAGCGGGACTCCCGGCCATTACAGAATTGATCGGCTCCGGGGTAAATGTAAATGTTACACTGATCTTTGGGCTGCAAAATTATAAAGCCGTTGCTGGTGCCTACCAGTCGGGACTGGAGAAACTGGCGGCAACCGGACCGGCGGTCAAAGGGGGACATCCGATTGGCAGAGTCGCATCGGTGGCTTCATTTTTTATCAGCCGGGTGGATACAGCAGTGGATACAGAATTGGAAAAGATGGGGGCCAGCGAACTGTTGGGTAAAATCGCGGTTGCCAATTCAAAGATAGCTTACGTGGAATACAAAAAAATACTGGCGCAGTCCCGCTGGCAGCAACTGGCCGATAAAGGCGCAGGTGTGCAGCGCGTTTTGTGGGCCAGCACGAGTACCAAAAACCCGGCGTACCCGGACAACCTGTATGTGGATGAGCTGATCGGGCCCGATACGGTAAACACTTTGCCGCCATCAACCCTGGAAAGTTTTATGGATCACGGCCGGGTGGCCCAAACCCTTACCCGGGATCTGACAGAAGCTCAAAACCACCTAACTAAACTGGCGGATCTGGGAATCGATCTGGAAACCGTAACCCAGAAACTGCAGGACGACGGGGTTGTTGCCTTTGCCAAACCTTTTAAAGAATTGCTCGAAAGCATCGCTGAAAAATGTAAGCATCTCAAAGCCGCATAGGCCGTCAATGAAATTATTGATATTATTATCCATAGATTAAGCCGATTAAAAATAGATAAAAGGGGTTATGAAATTAAAAAATAATCTGTGTAAATCTGCAGATGTATTGAGCATCTGGGCAAGCAAGTGAAGGAGAACCACGGGTTTGAAAAAACAGGACGAATTAAAACAGAAAGCAGCCAATCGCTCAGTGGAATTCATCGAATCCGGCATGATAGTGGGCCTGGGGACGGGCAGCACGACAGAATTTGCTGTAAGACGGATTGGCGAGCGGCTCAAATCCGGTTATTTAAAAGACATTGTCGGTATCCCGACCTCACTCCGGACTCAAGAACTGGCTGGGGAATTGAATATTCCGTTATGCGGTCTAGATGATCAGCCGGATATTGATGTGACCATCGATGGAGCCGATGAGGTCGATCCGGATCTGAATCTAATTAAAGGCGGCGGCGGGGCCTTGCTGAGGGAAAAAGTGGTCGCGCAGGCCAGCCGGCGAAATATTATCATTGTCGATGAAAGTAAGCTTTCACCCTGCTTAGGTACCCATTGGGCCTTACCGATCGAAGTCATTTCGTTTGCCGTCAAAACCGAAGAAAACTTCCTCAAATCGCTGGGAGCATCCGTCACCTTGCGAACCGAAGCGGACGGGCAGCCCTATAAGACCGATCAAAACAACTTCATCCTGAATGCAAATTTAGGAGAAATGGCGGATCCCAATGGCATCGCCGCAAGGCTAAATGGACGCGCGGGCATTGTGGAACATGGACTTTTCCTGGGTTTGGCCAGCGATGTCATCGTCGCCGCTGAAGAAGGCATCCGTCATCTGAAGCGCAACAACAAATGAAAACACGACGACAATTTATAAAATTTACGATTGAACTTCTCAGCGGTGTTGGCGTTTTTTTCAGTGGTATTGGACTCTGGCTGAAAAAGGCCTATGCCCAAACCAAACGCATTATAGTCCCCAAAGGAACGAAACTGTCTTCTTTGAGGAATGAAAATCCGGCCACCCTGGATACGCGCAACCTGGAGATTTTACCACTGAAAGACTTTGAGACGATGGGTCTAACCGACCACAAAGTCGATCTGAAGTCATGGCGATTGATAATTAAGGGTAATCTCGCCGCACCGCGCAATCTAAGCTATCCACAGATACTTGAACTCCCATCGATTGAACGCAATGTTTTGTTGATCTGCCCCGGTGTTTTTACAAACCATGGAAGATGGAAGGGAATCTCCCTGATGACGGTGCTCAATCTGGCCCAGATGAAAGCAGATACTACCCATATTACAGTGTACGGGCCGGAAGGTCCTTATGAAAAAGTAGAACGATTCCCAATAGCCGATATTCGTTCCAATAAAGTGTTTTTAGTCTATGAGGTCAACGGAGAAAAATTGCCTCAAAAGCATGGATTTCCATTGCGCATTGTCGCCGAAGATTATTACGGCTCCGATTGGGTTAAATATGTCTATAAAATTGAAGCCTTTAAGGTGGAAACTTAAAATTAGAAACTGAAGTGATGGAGTATTGGAGTATTGGAAAAAACTTGAATTAAGGCATTTTTGAAATTCGAATTTTAAATTTATTGAGGAAGAATCGATAACAGCATGATAAGCAATAGAGGACATGATTATGGGAAATGGTAAAATCATTGAAAAACAGGCAGATGGTTCTCTGGAGGTTCCCGAATCGCCGGAGATTCCGTTTATCGAAGGTGATGGAATCGGGCCGGATATCTGGCGGGCGGCCCGCACGGTGATGGATCAAGCGGTTCAAAAAGCCTACGACGGCCAAAGGCAGATTTCCTGGCTGGAGGTTTTTGCCGGTGAAAAAGGATTTGAGAAAACCGGCAACTGGCTTTCAGATGAAACCTTGGAAGAAATTGAAAATCACGTGGTGGCGATTAAGGGTCCCCTGACAACACCGGTGGGCAAGGGAATTCGCAGCATTAACGTGGCCATTCGCCAAAAGCTCGATCTATACGCCTGCGTACGCCCGGTAAAATACATTGAGTCGGTACCCAGCCCCATGAAACACCCCGAAGAAATCAACATGGTCGTCTTCCGGGAAAACACCGAAGACCTCTATGCCGGCATTGAGTATCAATCCGGCAGCGCGGAGGCTGATATGGTGCGATCATTTTTAAACGAACAAATGGAAACGTCGTTGCCTGAAGACGCAGGAATCGGTATCAAACCCATCAGTGCAACCAACACCAAACGGCTGGTTGCCAGGGCCATTGCCCATGCCCTGGCAAACGGCTTTTCCAGCGTTACCCTGATGCATAAGGGCAACATTATGAAATTTACCGAAGGGGCTTTCGCTCAATGGGGCTATGAGGTTGCGCAGGAGAGATTTAGCGATCAAACGATTACCGAAGCCGAACTTTATGACACGTATCAGGGCAAGCAGCCTGAAGGGAAGCTGGTTATCAAAGATCGCATAGCGGATATGCTGTTTCAACAAGTACTGCTGCGACCGGAGGAATTTGGTGTGATTGCGACACCAAATTTAAACGGCGACTACCTGTCGGACGCACTGGCAGCCCAGGTGGGGGGACTGGGCATGGCTCCGGGGGCCAATATCGGCGACCGCTGTGCGGTGTTCGAGGCCACCCATGGCACCGCACCCAAATACGCCGGTCTGGACAAGGTCAATCCGAGCTCGCTGATTCTTTCCGGGGCCATGATGCTGGAGCATATGGGATGGCGGGAAGCATCCGAACTCATCCGCGGTGCACTTCAATCCACTATCCAATCAAAAACTGTCACCTATGACCTGGCCCGACAGATCGAGGGAGCCACGGAGGTAAAATGTTCACAATTTGCCGAGGCTATTGTAGCCAATATGGCTTAAATGTCTCATCCTTGACCGTTGAAACTGGCTCCTGGTTTCTGGCTGCTTGCTTCTGGCTAAAGCGGGACAACTTCGTGAGCCAGAGATCAGGAACCAGGAGCCAGTCGCCACCAGTAGCCAGTGACCAGAAACCAGAAAGAGGAGAACTTTTTAATGGAAACTTACTACAAACCGGAAGATCTTCCTAAATTTGAAGAAATCGGAAAGGAAGCACCGGAATTAGCCCATAAATTCTTCGAGTATTATAATGCCGTATTTGCTGAAGGCGAACTGACCGAACGCGAAAAAGCCCTCATTGCGCTGGCAGTCGCCCATGCGGTCCAATGCCCCTATTGCATCGACGCTTATACCCAAGCCTGCCTGGAAAAGGGGTCTAATCTGGCCGAAATGACAGAAGCGTTGCATGTCGTTACAGCCATTAGAGGGGGTGCTTCTCTGGTTCATGGCCTTCAGATGCGCAATATTGCCCACAAATTGTCAATGTGATAAAAAAGACCCAATTCTGATGGACCCTCAAACCGCCACAGCCAAACCACCACCATCACAGGGGCAGAAGACCGCAGAGGTGATGCCTTTCAAGTCGATGCTGACCAAACATCATCTTGAACTCGTACGCAAGCCCACGCATACATTGCAGATTAATCTGGGGTTTTTATGCAACCAGAGCTGCCAGCACTGCCACCTGAATGCCGGGCCGGGCCGCGCGGAAAACATGGGCGCCGATACAATCGAGGAAGTGGTGGCCTATGCCCGCAGAAGCCACTTTGAAGCCATTGATATCACCGGCGGCGCGCCGGAACTCAATCCCCACCTGGTGGAATTAATTGGAAAAGTCTTTCCCCTGACACCGAAAATTATGCTGCGGTCCAATCTTTCGGCGTTGCAGACGAATATGCAGCGCTTGATCGAGTCCCTCAAATCACACCGGGTGGTGATCGTGGCATCATTTCCATCATTGAATCTGACGCAAACGGATTCTCAGCGAGGGGACGGAATTTTTGAAGAAAGCCTCGGCGCACTCCAGCAATTGAATGCCGCCGGTTACGGCCGCAACGGATCAGGGCTGGAGCTCAACCTGGTATCCAATCCCACCGGCGCCTTTCTGCCATCCAACCAGGAACAAAGCGAAAAAAGGTACCATCAGATTCTGGAAAAAAAATGGGGGGTGACGTTTAACAGCCTGTTTAATTTTGCCAATGCGCCGCTCGGGCGTTTCAGGCAATGGTTGATTCAATCAAGCAATTTTGAAAATTACATGCAAAAACTGGTCTCGAATTTCAACCCCTGCGCGGTTGAAGGGTTGATGTGCCGGAGCCTGGTATCGGTCTCCTGGGATGGGCACCTGTATGATTGCGATTTCAACATCGCCAGGGGTCTTTATATGAGCGGCAAAAAGATGCATGTCCGCGATATGCCGGGGCCGCCGCAACCCGGCACCCCCATCATATCCGCCGATCACTGTTATACATGTGCGGCCGGATCCGGCTTCACCTGAGGCGGGGTCATCGAAGCCTGAGTTCAGGCAGGAGAAAGCAGATGTCGGCAGCGATGCCAGAACGGTTGATTGTCTTCACGCGATTCCCCGAGCCCGGAAAAACCAAAACCCGTCTGATTCCGGCTCTGGGCGCAAAGGGTGCCGCCCGCCTGCAGCGACAGATGACCGAGCACATCATTGCAACCGCTGCTCAGGTAAGCAACCGCCCCGGCCTGACCATTGAAGTTTGCCACGAAGGCGGCAACACCGGTTTGATGCAGGCGTGGCTGGGGCCGCAATTCAGCTACCGTCCCCAGGAACCGGGTGATCTGGGCCGGCGAATGGCGCGTGCATTCGAAGAAGCATTCCAGGGCCCAAAAGGAGCGGCCGTTATCGTCGGCAGCGACATACCGGAGATTTCAGCAAACATTATTCGGCAGGCATTTGAAGGGCTGCAAAAAACCGATCTGGTGCTCGGCCCGGCACGCGACGGCGGCTATTACTTAATCGGCATGAACCATACCATCCCGGCTGAAACCTATACCCGTCTGTTCGACGGCATAAACTGGGGGACCGGCAAAGTCCTTTCTCAAACTTTACAGGCGGCCAGGGAATCGGGATTGCATTTTATCCTGCTGGAAACCTTGGGTGACGTTGATCGTTCAGCTGATCTTCATGTCTGGCAAGAAGTTAATAACACTGAGGTTAAACCGTCCCCGGCGCAAAAAATATCCATCATCATTCCGGCATTGAACGAGGCCGCAACCATTGACCGGACACTTTCCCGCCTCGAAGGGGTCGACAACCTGGAAGTGATCGTCGTTGACGGCGGCAGCATTGATGGGACGGCCGAGTTGGCCGGATCCCGGGGAGCAAAAGTGATCCATTCAAACCCGGGCAAAGCCATTCAAATGAATACCGGCGCCGCAGCGGCGGCGGGCGAAATTTTGGTATTTCTGCACGCTGATACGCTGTTGCCCGAAGGCTTCCGTCAGCAAATCGTTAGGGCCATGAATCAACAGGGCGTTGCGGCCGGGGCCTTTCGGTTAAGCATCGATTCACCCGCCGCGGGTATTCGGTTGATTGAATGCATGGCCAATTTACGTTCCCGCTTTTTGCAACTGCCCTATGGCGATCAGGCGTTGTTTATGAAAAAATCGCTTTTTGACGAAATCGACGGTTTTCCCGAAATGCAGATTATGGAAGACTTTATTCTGATTCGCCGCTTAAAGCGCAAGGGCAAAATCGTCATTGTGCCCGACGTGGTGGCGACATCGCCGCGCCGCTGGCTGCATCTGGGTGTTTTTAAGACCTGGTCCATCAACCAGCTGATCATCATCGCCTATTATCTGGGCTTGCCCTCTGAACGATTGACCCGCATATACCGCCGCGAGGCCGGCAAAAGCGGCAATTTAATTTGAGGCAAATTGTTTTGTGGAATAGAAGAAAATTTTTAAAAACAGCAACCACCGGCCGTGTTGGCACAACAAGCATGTTTGCTTTTCTGAAAGGGTTCAAAAAAATAAATCATATTGGGGATATGGTCGAATACCCCAGTCCAATTCTCCGTAGCGTTTCGCAATCCCTTGATTTAATTGATGCGTCAATCTTTACCCTCGGAAATTCGATGATCTCGTTATTGAGATACCATGCACCCTTCGAATTTTTTCTCAGAGGGTCCCTTTATAAAGGATTGGCAGCTCCACAGGTCGGTGTTCAAAAGCGGCTGATCGCCTGTGGCCTTTATGGAGAAATCAAAATACGGGTTAATCCTGAAGTATTGGAACAAAATGGAACGGTTTCAAACAGCGAATATTGTTTGTCACTGCCGCGACATCATCGGAAAACGATCAATCGCTCTCAAAATGTTACGGTAACGTACAAAACTTTGGAAAATACCGAAAAAATCCTGGTTGCAAAGAACAGTTCTGCGGCCCTTTTGGAACACGAAATCGATCACCTCAACGGGGCACTCTATATCGACTACTAAAACTCATCTCAAAAATGTTAGCAAAATCGTGTAATATAATTTAGCGCAGTTGGGGTTTTTAAACAACACGCTGTCTTTGGTGTCAGGTGTCAGTAAACAGATGACGGAAAACAGAAGACAGAGAAAGTGCTTCATCTTCCTGTTTAACCATCTGTTTTCGACTCGGCTTAGCCGTTCGGTGCTGAGCTCATGGCCGAAAGGCTCGCCGCAGGCTGTCGTCTGGCCGCTGTCCTCTGAAATCTGACACCTGAAACCTGAAATAAACCGTTTACAGATGCTTGACGGATTTAAATTTGAGAAACGAAAGGTTGCGACGGGGATTCAGATTGCCTGTCGAATTGGCGGCAAGGGCCAACCGCTCTTGCTGTTGCACGGCTATCCCCAGACCCATTTAATGTGGGCAAAGATTGCGCATCGACTTGCCGAACATTTCACTGTGGTGATGAGCGATTTGCGCGGATACGGTGACAGCGATAAACCGAAAAGTGACCCGCAACATGAAACCTATAGCTTTCGCGCCATGGCGCAAGATCAGGCAAGTCTCATGGAATCTCTTGGCTGCAGTCAGTTTGCGGTTGCCGGACATGATCGCGGGGCGAGAGTAACGCATCGGATATGCCTCGACCACTCTGAGCGCGTGACTCAAGCTGCTGTTTTGGATATTGCACCGACCCTGACCATGTATGAGCGCACGGATATGCCTTTCGCAATGGGATATTACGAATGGTTTTTATTGCCCCAACCAGCGCCGTTTCCGGAAAGACTCATTGGTGCTGATCCCAAATTCTATCTTCGATACGAACTGCTTGGCTGGTCGCAGAATAAGGAAGCTGAAATCGCCAGTATTTTTGACCCTGACTGTCTGGCGGAATACGAACGCTGCTTTTGCGACCCGCTAACAATACACGCCACCTGTGAAGACTATCGTGCGGCGGCGTCAATCGATCTGGCGCACGACCGTGATGATCGTGAAGCCGGCAGAAAAATTAAGTGCCCGCTTTTAGTCCTCTGGGGCGATGCCAACCGGGTGCTCCAGGCTTATGACATGCTGGATGTCTGGCGTAAGGTATCCGACAACTCTGTGGAAGGTCATGTTCTGCCCTGTGGCCATTATCTGCCAGAAGAAATGCCGCAGGAAATCATCGAGGCGTTTCAGGTCTTCTTTAAAAACTGAGGTATTTCAATCCTGCTTTCAATCACAGGGCCGAATACCGGCCCCGCCTCCAAAACACTTGACTTAGGGATTCCAACCCTTATTTTTGTAGGTTGATTTCGTATCCGACCCTTTTGAATTGGTTTTGGCGCTTCAGATCATGGCTGAGGCCCCCGCACCATGCGGGATTTCTCACCTTGATCTAAAAACGATGGTATTTAAAAAACGGATTCGGTTATGGGAAGGCGTTTTTAAACCCATTCAGAAAATTTGATTAATGGGGTTTATTCTGATATATTGACATTAATTATTGAGAATTTTTGAGCGGTAATGGGGCCAAACAGCGCTGAGCGATCTGCACCTCCCGATAAGGTTGCCCGCCACGACTTCCATTCTCCGTTTTAACCAATATCCCGGGAATTGAAGAATCACAGCCGAATCTATCTCAGTGTACCTTCAAAACGTTTTGAACCAGAGAATCTGTGCGCCGTACAGACGACCGCGTATCGATATAGAAACAGGTATCGGAAAACATGATCGATAATCATCGCATTCAATTTGAAAGACCCAATCTGGCTGAATTAAAAAAAGAAAATACCGTGGTGGACCTGCATTTTCATTCCCATTATTCGGATGGTTTTAATACGGTAGAGGCGATTGCCACAAAGGCACATGCCCTGGGTATCGGCATTGCGATAACCGACCATAATGAAATACGCGGCGCGGTTGAAATTGATGGATATCGCGATATTTTCAGCATACCGGGCATCGAAATGACATCCAGGGAAGGAACCCACGTCCTCATTTATTTTTACCAGATCGGCGCGCTTGAAACGTTTTACAGGGATCATGTTATCCCCTATATGGGCAATGACATCATGAGTTCCACGGCGCTGGAGATGGAAGAAATTATCAGACGTGCCCGCAAATTTAAAACCGTTATTATCTTTCCCCATCCATTCTGCGGGGTCTATACCGGCATCCAGAATTCATATTTCCCGGAAGATCGCCTCGAAGGGGTTTTATCCAAGGTTGACGGCGTCGAGGTCATCAATGCAGAGAATATGAATAAATCCAATTTGCGCAGCGCGCTTTTGGGATTTAACCTGGGCAAGGGAATCACCGGCGGCAGCGACGGCCACCGCATATCCCAGATGGGAAAAGTCGTAACCTATACAGCGTGCAAGCGCAGCCGCAGGGCCTTTCTTGATGCCATCAAGAAGAATAAAACAAAAGTTGTCGGCAAGGAAATCGATCTGATCCATAAGGTAACCTCAAATGGCGTCAAACTGAGAAACAATATTAAAAATTACCCGGATCTCGTCGAAAAAAACCTCAAATACAGCTATAAGGTGATAAACACCAAATCAAAGGAAATAAAAGAAAACGTGAAGCGCAGTTTGAATGGCAAAAAAAGAGAACGGAAAAAAAAATACAGGGTTATATAAGAATTTGATTTTAAATTAAATTTTACTGCCAACCGCTTCGGCAGCAGAAAACATATCGCCGGAAATCTAATCCCCGGCGATTTTTATTTGTAAAATCCACCATATGATTCAGGTGTTCCTCATTATTCATCCGGATTCAGATCCTGGATATCGATGCCACCGCAATCCGGACAAAAATTTTGAGCATGGCCGCTGGATTCGTCATTGGTTTCATCCAGTTCAGCATCCAGTCCTCTCCAGCCGCATTCCTGACATTCTTTCCGGTGCTCACCCATAACCCCACCTCGTTAATTCCAATAGAAGGAATGTTTATTTGAAAAACCCGTTTCCATTCCCGGTGTGAAATCAATTTGGTTTTTTTTTAT
>JBFFCW010000089.1:0-11029 GCA_041559695.1 Desulfobacterales bacterium | reverse complement strand
GAATCAAACCCGATTCCATCATTATGGAAGATATCGCTTTTGCGGCCAGCCATTGCCAGCGACAGCGCCGGGTTTTCCTGTGTGACGGCGATGCCCTGATTATTCCCCAGAAAAGGCTATTGAAAATACTCAAAGAAATTGAAAAGCAACTGCCCTGGGTAACCCGGGTGGGGCTGTATGCCAATGCCAAAGCCTTAAATATGAAAACCGCTGAAGAGCTCGAGGAACTCAAGGCCCACGGGGTTGGTATTGCTTACATGGGGCTGGAAACCGGCGACGACGTGACCTTAAAGAAAATAAACAAAGGCGCCAGCGCCGCGTATATGATTGAAATGGGCAGAAAAGCAAAGCAGGCCGGCTTCAAGCTTTCGGTCACGGTGCTTTTGGGCATTGCCGGCCCGGAGCGTTCGCAGATTCATGCACAAGAGACCGGACGCGTGCTAACCGCTATCGATCCAAACTATGTCGGCGCACTGAGCCTGATGCTCATACCCGAAACGCCTTTGTTTGATGAATATGAATCCGGCGCTTTTCAATTGATTGAGCCGCAGGAAATGCTGTCTGAATTAAGGACCATGATTGCCGGCACAAACCTGACCAGCGGGCTTTTCCATGCCAATCACGCTTCAAACTACCTGCCGATCAGGGCCAGATTCCCAAAAGAGAAAGAAGCCACCCTTCAATTGATTGACGATGCCCTGGAAGGCAAGGTCCCGCTGAAACCGGAATATCTTAGAGCGCTGTAAATTGTTGGGTATTACACCTGTTTAATTGGTTTGATTGGTTTAATTTGATCAATTGGTTCGTATTAAAACAACCAATTCAACCAATGAAACAAATAAAACTAATCGAACATTTATCTTTTTATCGTACGTGAGGAACGCTATGGATATCAAAATGCTGCTGACGACATTTGGTTTAATTTTTTTAGCTGAACTCGGCGACAAGACGCAACTGGCAACGTTTTGCTTCTCGGCCGATTGCAACTCCCGGCTTTCAGTATTCCTGGGCTCCGCCGGAGCCCTGGTGCTAAGCTCGCTGATCGCCGTTGTCTTCGGCGCCGGGATCAGCCGTGTAATCCCCACCAATTATATCAGAATGGGTGCCGGGGTTTTTTTTGTCATTGTGGGAATATTGACCTTATATTCTTCGGTGCGCAGCGCAAATGCATTTTAAGGCAAATATGAAACACACTTTTTTGACATTATTTTTGATTATGCTGACGGGTACGGGCATCGCTGTCGGACAGGAGGCGGAAATGCCTTCCCCTTCCGCCTGGCCCGCTTTGATGGCCAGTGTGAATATCACAGAGCCGATCGACTTTTGCGGTGAATCCGTACCCCTGGACAGCCGGGAAGTGCGAGAGCGCCTGGAAAAAGAATTGCTGCTTACCATCTGGGATCGGCCCCAGGTGGCGCTGTGGATAAAGCGCACCACCCGCTATCTGCCCATTATCGAAAAAATGCTGAGTGAAAACGAAATGCCCGACGATCTTAAATACGTCGCAATTGCCGAAAGCGCGCTGAGGCCGCATGTGGGGTCTTCGAAAGGGGCCATTGGTTTCTGGCAATTTTTAGGATCAACCGGCCAAAAATACGGGCTGAGAATTAACGCGGAAATCGATGAGCGACGCAATATATTTGCATCCACCCTGGCTGCCATAAATTATTTTAAGGACCTATATCAAATGCTGGGCTCCTGGACCCTTTCAGCCGCAGCCTTTAATATGGGAGAACTGGGCCTGCAAACCGAAATCGTTTCCCAGAAAACCAATGATTATTATCAGCTTTACCTGCCGCTTGAGACCCAGCGGTATATCTTCCGGATTATCTCGGCCAAGATAATTCTGTCGGACCCGCAGCGATTCGGTTTTGTATTTACAGACCAGGACCTTTACCCACCGCTGAGCTTTGACCGAATTCATGTTGAGTGCTTTCAGGATACGCCAATCCATATTGTCGCCCAGGCAGCCAACACCCATTTTAAGGCCATAAAAGACTTGAATCCGGAAATACGGGGTCACTTCCTCGCAGCCGGGATGCATTCGCTGTTACTTCCCAAAGGCGCGGCTGACGGGTTTTATGCCCGATTCAAAGAACGGGTTCAACAATGGGTGGCTGAAAACCAGGAACGGGTCTATGTGGTCAAAGAAGGCGATAACCTGACGGTCATTGCCGAGCGCTTCAATGTACCGCTGCCGGCACTGCTGATCTGGAACCGGCTGGACGGAAAAAAGGCGATTCACCCGGGGGATCGAATCGTTATTTATCCCAACGCGGCCGGAAGCGATGTCAATCCGTCTCAGACGGACTGATACCCGGGCGATATGGAGCGTCTTGCGTAAAGCAAGACTTGAGGAGCACGCCGCGCAGTTCCCGCGCAGCGTTTGAGGAGCGCTTCGCTCGAGGACAAAGGCAGGGCTATTATCTGTCGCATTTATCTTAAAGGTCCAGCGGACCGCTCTTCGAGGCTCGCAGAGCCGCTCTTTAAAGACCGAAGGGCTGCTCACTGTTTTTTGGTTAGACGGAGGGGCAACGTTATCTTGCGTTTTTCAGGATCAGCGTGCTGCCGATAAAAAATGGCCGTGTGCCCGATGATGCCCACCAAGCGGCAACTCGTTTCAGCCTCAATGGCTTTGGAAATGCCGGCCTTCTGCTGTTTCTCCTTAAATTCGATAAATTTCACTTTGATCAGTTCGTGGGTGTCGAGCGCATCGCGAATCGAGCCGATCAGACTGCCGCTTAAACCTTTCTGGCCGATAAAAACCACCGGCTTTAATCCGTGGGCAAGCCCTTTTAGGAACTTTTTTTGATAACCCTTTAATGTTTCCATAGATTCTCCAGACAATCCATTTCATTCTTGAATCGATTTTCATAATGTTTTATGAGATCAGAAAGACACCGCCCACTATGGCAACATCCCGATATTCCCGATACAAGGAGATCCATCCATGCCGATCACCAAACAACCCCAGGAAGCCTTGAAATTTGAAATCCAAACCTACCGGCAGCCCAAAGATCGCAAGGCGCTGCGATCGACCCATGTTGCATTTTCCGGATCACCGCAACGGCATCACTACGACCGGGAAAAAATTATATTGGTCGCCGATCCTTACAGTACCCATAACTTTTTTTACGAGTTTTATAAAGGCGATATTGCTTACGTGGAGGAACTGCCAAGCATTGTCAACGAGGACGGGGAAGCCGTCACCATGGTACGGGCCTGGATCAAGAAAATGAGTATCGGGATGCGGTGTGCACCTTTTCTTGTCCAAGACACCGGTAGATCTTTTAAGGACGGGTCCTAAAAGTGGAAATCGCGATCGGGTTGGAAATGAAATATGGAACGGACGTCATCCACCAATTTTATAGAACTTTAATTACCACCAGGGTCTGGTCATCATCCGCTTCAAGGGGGTGGCGGAAGTCATTCAAAGATTCAAAGACGTTGTCCAGAATTTCCCGGGCGGGTTGATCCGCATTATCCCGGATGACATCCAGCAGCCGCTCGTTGCCGAACATTTCTCCATGGGTGTCAACCGCTTCTTTGATGCCGTCGGTTCCGATCAAAATGATTTGCCCGGAGTTGATCTGTTTTTGGGATTCTTTATAAACCGCATCTTCCATGACACCCAGCGGCAAACCCTCACCCGCCAGCAATACGTATGAATCCGTCCCCGGGGCATACAGAATCGCCGGCTCATGCCCGGCTTTCACCCAGCGAATCATTTTTTCTTTAATGTCAATTTCACCGTAAAACATCGTCATGAACAGATTAAGCTCTTCGACATCCTGCACGAGCCGCTTGTTTACATCGGAAATGATGGCAGCACACTCACTGGGGGGGGTATTGACCCTTTCTCTGAGAAAGGCGCGCGCCGTGGTCATTAGCAGAGCCGATGGAATGCCGTGATGGATTACATCACCAACGACAATTCCGATCCTTTTTTCGCCGTTTACAGCGGGATATAAAAAGTCATAATAATCGCCCCCGGTTTCATCGCACCAGATACTTTTGCCGGCAATATCGAACCCATCGACCTGGGGATCGGATTTCGGCATCAGTTTTTGTTGAACCTCGCTGGCCTGAGCAAGCGAAGATTTAAAATCTCTTAATTGTTTTTGGTCGGAAGTCACTTTGCGGTACTCACCGATGGCGCTTTGAATGGCCTGGCGCAGTTTAACTGCCGGACATGGCTTGGGGTGAAACTGGAAGATGCTGCCTTCGTTAACGGCTCTGATTGCCGTCGGCATATCCGCGGTGCCGGTCAGCATCATCCGGACGGTATCGGGGTTGGACTTTTTAACACGGGAGAGAAATTCAATTCCATTCATCCCCGGCATCAGAAAATCAGATACAATCACCGCATAGGGTCCATTCTCCAGCACCTGCTTCAAGGCATCCTCACCACTGAGTGCTGTATCAATGCTGAATTGATTCCGTAATTGACGCTTCAAGCCGGCCAAAACCATGGCATCGTCGTCTACCAGCAAAACTTTCTCTGTCATTACAGATTCCTCTCTGTCAGTTCATTACAAAACATTTGCCAGTCAGTTATCCGACCGGCGACTCCAAGGTTGTCCAGATATCCTCGATCCAGCTGCCTCAATCCATTTTCGCTGTTTAAATCATTTGAGTCTTTTTTTAACCGGTCAAAGGCATCACCAAAATGAACGGCGGTTAGAAGCCCCGTTGAATTGGACAGGCTTTTGCCGGGACAGTGATGAAAAGCGATGGCTTCAATAACCGGGTATTCCAGCCCCCACAACCCCATCAAATAAGCTCCGATTTCGGCGTGGCTGGTACCAAACCGTTCAATTTCCAGGTCCCACAGGTTTTGCCGGGTTTTTGCGGCTTCCGTCAAAACCTTTTGATACGGCTCTTGAAAGTTGGTGACCAGGATAAGTTTTCCCAGATCGTGAAACATGCCGGCCATCAGGGAGTTATTCACCAGAGTCTGATCCAGGTGTTCCTGCCTGGAAATCGTTTGAGCGAACATACTGACCGACATGCTGTGATTAAACAGTTCGTCAAAATTAAACCAGGCAAACTTTTTCTGATTAAATTCAGAAAATATTTTTACCGAAAGAACCAGGGCTTTGATGGTTTCGGTCCCCAGCAGCATAACCGCTTCTTTGGGGTTGTTGATTTTCCGTACGAGCCCGAAAAAGGCAGAATTCACCACCTGTAGAATCTTGGCCGTCATTGCCAAATCGGTGGAAATAATTTCACCGACTTTTTGCACCGACGGATCCGACGATTGCAGCTCGCTGATAACTTCAGTATAGACTTCCGGCAAACTGGGAAGCGTCTCGGTTTGCGAGACAATGCGCTTGATAGATTCATCTTCCAGCAGATTGCGCAATCCAAACAGTTTGTTTAACGTATGTTTTAATATATCGGCATCACAGGGCTTTGAAAGGCTTTGATGTGCCGCCTGAACGGACTTAAAAGTCGACTCCTGTTCCACCTGTCCGGAAAGAATGATCCGCACCACCTGGGGGTGTTTGCTTTTGACTTCAGCCAATAATTGCATCCCGTCCATCTCCGGCATTCTCAAATCAGAAACGATGACATCAAATGACCCGGAGCCCAGGATATCCAACGCCTCCTTGCTGCTGGAAGTAAATGTCATCTCCCATTCACCACGCATTTTTCTGAGGGTGCGCTGAAGGCCTTTTAGCACCATGGGCTCATCATCTACAAATATGATGCGTCTTTTGGTTTGATCATTCATTTATTTATAATTTGTGTCTACCGGCAGCCGGATAACAAAGGTGGTATCCTGATTGTCCCCGGTTTCAATGTCGATTTTCCCGCTATGTTTATCAACGATCACGGAATGGGCGATCGCCAGCCCCTGCCCGGTTCCGCGACCCGGTTCCTTGGTGGTGAAAAACAGGTCGAATACGCGATGCCGGATTTCTTGCGGGATGCCGTGCCCGGTGTCGCTGATCCGAATTTCAGCCCAATTGCCGGCAAGCGTGCTGCTGATTTTAATCGTGCCCCGTTCAGATGGATGATCACCATTTGAATCGGCAATGGCGTGCGCAGCATTAACGATCAAATTCAAAATCACCTGGTTAAATTCGGCCCGGTGGCAGGGCACGGTTGGCAAAGTGGCATCAAAGTCGGTTATCAAGTCGGCCACATATTTCCATTCATTGCGGGTTATGGTGATCGTTTTTTCAATTTCTTTATTGATATCAATGGGTTCTTTTTCACCTCCGCCCGGGTGGGCAAATATTTTCATGGCCTGTACAATATGAGTGATCCGATCAATGCCTTTGAGTGTTTGCTGGATGGCTTGAGGAACTTCTTCCTCAAGATAGGCAATGTCCAGTTCCGCAAAGCGCTTTTCGACATCTTTAATGCGTTGATCGTTTAACGTCCCGGATTTAGCAGCTTCTATCGATTCTTTATACAGGTTGCAGGTTTCGATTAAATCATCGAATGCTTCCTGCAAAAATCGGGTGTTGTCACCGACGAATTGCGTCGGTGTGTTGATTTCGTGAGCAATACCGGCGGCCAGCTGGCCGATGGCTTCCATTTTCTGGGACTGATGCAGCTGCGCCTCGAATTTGACACGATCCGTGATATCGGCGCCAATAATGCTTAACCCTAAGATACTGCTGTCTTTTCCGTTAAAAGGGGTGATGGTCAGTCCTAAATATCTTTCTTCACCATGCGCATTGCGGTACTGGATATTGTCTACCCGGACATTACAATCTTCAGCCTGGCTTTTGGCGATCCCGTCTGAGACCGCGTTCCAATCCCATTCAAGACCGCACTGATTCAGGGTTAACCCCATCACGTCGGCTGCTGGTGTTTCGAACACCTTCTCGGCCACGGCGTTCCAAAAAATGATTTGATTTTCCCGGCATAACCCGATCAAAATCGTCGGCAAAGATGAAATCAAATGCTCTATTTCGCGGTGCGCTGCTTTAACCGTTCGTTTGGCCTTTTTACGTTTTTTTATCTGGCGCTTCAATTCCTCATCGGACTTCAACAGTTCAGCCGTGCGGTCCTTCAATAGTCTTTCCGCGCGGTTTTTATCGGTTAAATCCAGCAGGACATTGATAATGCCGGCAATGGTGCCATCATGGTCGGTAAATGTTGAGCGGCTCAGCAAAAAATCACGTTTGACGCCATCGGCACAGGTGATGGCGGTTTCGTATGTCTGTAACCCTTTGTCATTTAACAGTTTTTTATCGTTCTGCGCGCAGATATCGCTGAGGGTTTGGGGAATGATATCCGGCAGGTCATCAATGGATTGGCCCACAATATTTTCGCAGCCCGTACCCAGTATCGTATCGGCAAAGGCATTGTTGCAACCAACAAATACGCCGTCAGGATTCCTGAAAAAGGCCGGATTGGGAATCGTATGTATCAGGGCAGACAGAACCCGTTCGGAATTATTCAATGTTAGCAAACTTTTAGCCATTTGATTCATTTTATTGCTCAACCAACTGATGAGATTATGACTTTTTATAGATCCATTTGCGGAGGAGGCAGAAAAACATGAACTACTGAAAATTCAAACAGGTATTATTTATCCGCAAAAAACCGGTTGAAGACATTTTTTCTATCGGCATAAAATGCCAAAATCTTTACCCGTTTTTAGAACTTAAGGCATCAATTATTATAAAAATTCAGAATATTGCGTGATGCTGAAATACAAACCTGGGAATTTTTCAAAAGAATACATTATATTATATATAATAACGGAGGGTTATGTTTGATTTTGCTTGAGATGTTTTGATTTGGGCACAACAAAAGGCGAGACCGCAAAGGATCTCGCCCTTTTCATGAAGGCACATCGTGTGCTTCAGGGTCACTGTAATAATTGCTTAGCTTTCACCAGCATCTGTTTGGCAAATTGTTTGGCATCTTCAAAATCCGCATTGTCCGGATGTCCTGCAGCGCTCTGAGCCTCCAATGCCCAGAACCGATATTCGGCCTTGTTCATGAGCCCTTCCAGCAGACCGGCTTTGACCTCACCGCGGCACCCAAATGTCCCCATGATATTTGCCTTGGGCGCCAGAGTGATCGCATAGTGGAATGCAGAAATAGATAGCGGACCTCCTCGAAGAGAGCCATGTGTACCGAAAAAAGCCAGCATTTTGCCTTCCGGGATGTTCTTTATACATTTTTCCGCCTTTGGTGGCACACTGCTGCCATGAACCGGGAAGCCGACAAAAATTACGTCATAGTCTTCAAAGTTTTTTTCTTCACTGATTTTCGCAATTTCATTGTCTGTTGCTTCCAGTCCTTCATAAATCGCTTTCGCCAATTTCTCGGTATTTCCGCTCTCAGAATAGTACGTCACAAGTGTTTTCATGGTCTCCTCCAGAAAATTTTTAGCTCATTCCTACACGAAATGCATAATGTTTGCAAATGTTTTGATCCGCTCGAGATACTAGTGTTGTGTTCTACAAATAAGTTACAAAATGATTGTCACTCCCGCGCAGGCGGGAGTCCAGTCAGAGACGCCTGGATTCCCGCCTGCGCGGGAATGACGGATGGACAGCACGCCTCAGCAATTAATAATATTTTAGATAATATTTCTGGGACACAACACTAGAACCCATCTCAAAAATAGGATTTTGGTTCAAGATTCCGTCTTCGCCTAAAGGCTTCGCCGGGACACGCACGGCGGGCCTCTGGTTTGTGACCCACAGACAGCATAAGATCAGATGGGGAATCCAGCAGCGCTGGAAAACGAGGCTCCAACCAAGATATTGGGCCAAAAAACATTTTTGAGATGGGTTCTACTTGGAATGCTGGACAAGGCAGAACTCATTGCCATCCGGGTCTGCCATAACCGCCCACTTGATGCCGTACTCATTGAGCTCCCTGAGTTTGCTTCCTCCCAGCTGCTGCACGCGGCTAACTGCCACATCGAGGTTGGGCACATCCAGATCTATGTGGACACGGTTCTTCACTTTGTGTGGTTCCGGTACTTTTTGGAGCAGCAACGTGGGACGCTCTCCCTTTTGCCCAAGTCTCAGGTATTGCTCATTCTGGTAAAGAATGTCAGCTCCCAAAACCCGGGACCAAAACTTGGCACACGTCTCTAAATCATTTACATCCATGGTAATGGCGTAGAGTGCACCAACTCTTTCATGTTGGCCGGATTCTGTCATGGTCCATTATCCTCCCTGTTAACGGTTGAGCGATAATAAATCGCCTTCTGATAAGGAATATAAAAAAATAGCTTTATATTGCAATAAAAAAGGCTCAATCAATTAAGATTGGGCCGTTGTATTATCTGGCTCCCCCGTCCGCCGAAGGCGGAAACCGCGGACCCGGTGGTTAATCCGCCTGCGGCGGACTCTGCCTATTGAGCTACTGTTTTAAAATGTTTGCTTTTATCCATTCACGGCTTTGGCCGCTTTTCAAGAACTTTTCTGTTCTCATAGCTTCACTGCGAGTGGAGCACCCCTCTGAACAGATGAGCTGCCATGATCCTTTTTGTTTGTAAGTATGTCTCATTGATCCGGATTCATCGATATTGTAACGCTGAATTCGTTTATCCAGATCTGAAGTCTGGCCTTTGTATACCGTATTACAAGATTGGGCGATCTGTGCGTTATCGGCTAAAAGACATCTATGAATTTATGGAAGCTGGTCGCATTGTGACCGGGTAACAAAAATGGAACATATTTCGATACTCATCCAGCGGGTTATGGATATTATGGAAGTTATTTATCATGGCTTGATTACGATGCCGCGATTGAACTCAAGGGGACATGAAATCTGGAGCAATCAGCTATGGAGCAGCATAAAGTGTTAGATCTCAAGCCACCGCAGGAAATTGACGCAGAGGAAAGTATCCTGGCTTCAATTCTGCTCGATCATGAAAATCGGGACAAGGTTTTTGAAGCATTAACTCGAGAAGATTTTTACTCAACAGCGAACCGGATCGTTTTTGAAAAGTGCTCTGAACTGAAAAACAATGGTAGTGCCATTGAAACCGCAGATATATATTCGGCGCTCAGTGTGGATGAGAAGAAATATGTTAAAGCAGATTTCTTGTACAATCTGACAGATAGGGTCCCAGTAGCAGTTAATATTGAGGACTATATAAAACGGATAAAGGATGCTGCTAAGTATAGACGTGCGATTGAACTCTGTAATGCCGTTGCGAAAAGCGCTGAGAAGTCTGACTCTGAAGCGGTTACAAAACTAACTCGGCAACTTGTTAATGAAACAGAGGAACCAAAGAAAAGCCTTTCAGAGCAGAAAGACAATGACTCACTTTTTCCGTATCAGGTATTAACCGGTGCTGCCGGTTACTTTGCCGATGTGCACAGCGAATGTATCGAAGCCCCAATTCAGTTTTTGTTTATGGCGTATCTTACCGGCCTTGGGGCAACAATTTCTTCCAGATTAACCATTCGCAGTATGCTTAGGACACAACCTCGCTTGTTTACAGTGTTACTTGGGGGATCAGCCACAGAGCGAAAATCGACAGCTGTTGGTACGGTCATTAACCATTTTAAATCGGTTTTGAAAAAAGATTTCAATGCCTGTTGGGGTATCGGTTCAGCTGAAGGATTGCAAAAGGTTTTAAAGAAAAAAGATGAACTTGAACAAAAACCGATAGGGACATTATTGGCTTTTGACGAATTGAAAGCATTTGTTTCAAAGTGCAACATTGACAGTTCGGTTCTCCTGCCAATTGTCAATACCTTATTTGAAAGCAATATCTATGAATCACATACTAAAAAGTCAGATATAGCTATTGATGATGCGTATCTGTCCCTGTTGGCAGCGAGTACCCTGAAAAATACAGTGCCAAAAAGATCATAGAAGGTCAACTGCCTCCAGATGTCCCATATGATGTGTTTATGACAGCCAAGCTCCTGCTGCAGCTGCCCAAGACAGAGTTGCAGAGGATCAAAGATGCACTGAGCGAGACGATGCGTCCAAGGGTGATTGCAGATAATACAGGGGATGTAGAAACTGGTTCAAAATGAACCCGTTTTGCAAATTTGCCCTGGCTACTTCAAAAATATGTATGATT
>JBFFCW010000088.1:0-11138 GCA_041559695.1 Desulfobacterales bacterium | reverse complement strand
TCGGCATTTATTCACCCAAGATGGGCGTCCGGCTGCTGGCGATGGGGCAGGGACTGCGAATAACAAGTATCATACTGGTTGGAATAATTTATTACGGTGTCGGCTAAATAAAAGAAGATGATTTCAACGTCTTTCAACGAGCAGCCCTTCGGGCTTCGAGGCGCAGCGCTTCGAGCCTTGAAGCGCTCCGCCAATGGCGGATTAAGGTCGAAGAAAATTTTGCGGCCTCAAGCGAAGCGCTCTTAAAGTGAAGCGATAACCATTCGCGAAACGCGCTTAAAGCGGAGCGCTCGTCATTTTATGAAATTGTTATGAAACGCAAACTGAAGACCGGCTTTACCACCGGAACGGCGGCAGCGGCTGCGGCCAAAGGTGCGTTGCGCTACCTGCTGGAAGGAAATATGCCATCCCGCGTCATAATTGAGCTGTTGACCGGGGACAAACTGGCGATTCCGATACACCGCTGTGAGCGGCTTGCAGAGGATGAAGCCAAATGCACGGTTATCAAGGATGCGGGCGATGATCCGGATGTGACGCATAAGGCTGAAATCGGTGCTGAGGTTAAACTGGCAGGGCCGGGTTCCAAAAACCACAACGGCATTTATATCACCGGGGGAACCGGTGTCGGAAAAATTACAAAGCCGGGGCTTGAGATGCCCCCCGGCGAGCCGGCGATCAATTCCGGGCCCCGCAAAATGATCCATCAGGCCATTAAAGATACGTTGGCAAAACATGGTCTTCAGCGCGCCGTGTCGGTGGAGGTCTTTGTCCCCAGAGGCGCTGAAATCGCCAAAAAAACCTTAAATGCCAGACTCGGCATTTTAGGGGGGATCTCCATTTTAGGAACCACCGGACTTGTGCGCCCGATGTCCCATGATGCATTTATTGCCACCATCGAATCCGCGCTCTCGGTTGCGCGGGCTTCCGGAAACAACCGGGTGGTGTTGACGACCGGACGGCGCAGTGAGCGCTACGCCCAGCAATTATGGACCCATTTGCCGGAAGAAGCCTACGTTCAGATCGGAGATTTTTTCAAGCGCTCTCTGGAAATCGCTACCGGTTATGACTTTAGACAAATCACACTGGCGGTCTTTTTTGGCAAAGCGTTGAAAATGGCCCAGGGTGTTCCGCATACCCATGCAGCAAAATCACGGCTGACGCTCGACAAACTCTCGGAGTGGGCCCGGCCGATAACGCAAAATTCAAATTTGAGCCGGAAAATTCTGGCGGCCAACACAGCGCGTCATGCCTTCGATATGATTTACCCCGATCACCCGCAAGTGATCGCTGAGGTGGGCAAACAGGTTCTATCATCAGCAAAGATGTTTGCGGGCAAAACGGTCCGATTACAGTGTGTTATTTTTGATTACGAAGGAAGCGTCGCATATGCTTCCACTGAGGGCAGCTTAACTTCAGAAAGTGAAAACAAAGGACTTTTTCCATGAAACCGGTCAGCATCATCGGCATGGGGATGGGCCCGGAGGATTTAACGGCCGGGCATAAACGCATCATTGCGCGGGCCGACATATTGGTTGGCGGCAGACGGCTTTTAGACCAATTCAAGGACATCCCTGCGCAAAAAAAACCGATACGCAAAGACATCGCCGGCATCATTGAATTTGTCAGGGTGGAAAGCAAACACCAAAAAATCGTTGTGCTGGCATCGGGTGATCCCCTCTTTTATGGTATCGGTGCCAGAATGGCAGATGCGCTTGGCGTTCGCCGGGTGCGAATCTATCCGAATATTTCTTCGGTGGCCGCTGCCTTTGCGCGCATAAAAGAGCCCTGGAACGATGCCGCCATAATCAGTTTGCACGGCCGAAAAAATGATGAACAGCTCTTCAGCGCTCTGGAGAACGAAAATAAAATTGCGGTCTTTACCGATTCGAAAAAAAATCCGGCCTGGCTGGCGGCGCGTTTGATCGAAAAGGAATTTTTAAATTTTAGGATGTGTGTGCTTGAAACTCTGGGAAGCGACTCCGAACGCTTTGACTGGTACCCGTTGGAAACGGCCGCCGGCATGAAATTTGCCGAGCCCAACATGGTGGTGCTCAAACGCAGTCCCCGGAAAATAAAATCCGCCTATCAGATTCAGCCCGGCGCACCGGATAACCGGTACGACCACCCGGGCGGCCTGATCACCAAATCGGAGATAAGGGCCATTACCCTTTCAAAATTAAGGCTCGCGCCCGGCCAGACCCTGTGGGACCTGGGGGCCGGCAGCGGCTCCGTTTCCATAGAGGCATCCCTGTTCATCAAAAAGGGAAAAATTTTCGCAGTCGAAAAAAACCCGGATCGAATTGAAAATATCCAAAATAACCGGAAACGATTCAAGGTGCGAAACCTGAAAATTATTCATGCGGTTTTGCCCGCCGGCCTGTCGCGATTGGCGCGACCGGATCGCATTTTTATCGGCGGGGGCGGTAAAGATTTAAAAACGATTGTCACGGCTGCGGCCAAATGCCTTAAACCCGGCGGACGCATCGTCATCAATACGGTACTCATTCCGAATCTGCAGGCGGTGATCGCCGCCTTAGGCCGTCTCAAATTTGAAGCCGAAGTCATTCAGGTTCAGATCAACCGCAGCCGGCAGATGCCATGGGCCGAACGGTTTGAAGCCCAAAACCCGATCTGGATCATCTCCGGATATCGAGAGGCGGAAGGTCGTCGACGGAAAGATCGATAATGGATAAATCAAAAACTCAAAATCTGAAATCAAAAATCGACAATCCGGTTTTATTTGTCGGTGCCGGTCCGGGAGATCCCGAGCTGATAACCGTTAAGGGCCAGAAGGCGCTACAGGAGGCAGATCTGGTGATCTACGCCGGCTCGCTTGTTCCGAAGGCCTTGCTTAATTGGACCAGACCCGGAACAAAAACCATAAGCAGCGCCGCCATGCATTTAGATGAAATCGTTAAGAAAATGGAAACGGCCCATGCCGAGGGCCAACGGGTGGTGCGTTTGCATACGGGTGACCCCAGCCTTTATGGCGCCATATTTGAGCAAATGACGGCCCTGCAAGAGAGATCCATACCCTATGCGGTCATACCCGGTGTAACCGCGGCGTTTGCTGCCGCCGCCGCCTTGGGCATAGAATACACGCTTCCGGAAATATCCCAGACTTTGATTCTAACGCGCATGGCCGGTCGGACACCGGTACCGCAACTTGAAAATTTGGCATCTTTGGCGCGGCATCAAACATCCATGGCAATTTATCTGAGTATTTCTCTGGTGGACGAAGCCGCAGAAATTCTGATGGATGCCTACGGAGCGGATTCTGTATGTGTGGTCGCATATTGCGTCAGCCAGCCCGACGAAAAAATAATTTCCGCCCGGCTCAAAGACCTTGCACAAACAGTCAAAGTCGAGAAGATCACCCGTAGCGCCTTAATCATTGTGGGAAAGGTTTTGGATATTGACCATACCAGATTAAAGCATCGGTCTAAATTGTACCAAAAAGGTTTTAAACACGGATATCGAAAATAAATGTCTGCAGCACAAAAGGACATCACAGCCATTTGGGTCATTACGCCTAACGGCATTAAAATCGCACGACGAATAGCAGCGCGTTTGCCGGGTGCAGATCTTTATGCTTCCGCTAAAAGTAGGCCCGGCAAGCTGAAGGCGACGACCTTTGAAAAATTATCAGATGCCGTGGCAGAAAAATTTCAAGAGTACAGAGCCCATATATTTGTTATGGCCACCGGCATTGTCGTCAGAATGATTGCCCCGCTTATCCAAAATAAAATTGAGGACCCGGCCGTGGTGGTTGTCGATGACCAGGGCCGACATGCAATTAGCCTGCTGGCCGGGCATTTGGGCGGTGCCAATGATTTAACCCAAAAAGTCGCCGAAATGGTCCGGGCGGATCCGGTGATAACAACCGCCACCGATGTGAATGACAAACCGGCAATCGATGTTCTGGCCAAAGAAAAAAAGCTGAACATTGAAAATCCGCCAGCCATCAAAACCGTTAATATGGCGTTGCTGACCGAACAACAGATTGGGGTGCATGACCCCTTTGCCCTCCTGTTGGGTGATATTCCAGGTGCGGTTCAATTAGATGAAAAGGGCTTATCCAGATGGGAGAGCGCCAAAGACGGTGCTGCCGCCATTTATGTCGGTGATCGGCGAGCCGGCCTTCCGGCTGGCGTTTTGATACTGCGCCCGGCTTCACTGGTCGCCGGCATCGGTTGTAACCGCAATACCCCCATGGAAGAAATTAAGGGCCTGCTGGACGAAGTCCTTGAAAATCATCACCTGGCGGATTCCAGTTTAGGCCGGATTGCAACCATCGATTTAAAAACGGATGAGCCCGGCCTGTTGGAGCTGGCCCACACCCTTGGCGTGCCGATCGATTTTTTCAGCCGGGAAAAACTCGGTCAGATCAAAGATATTCAAACACCGTCCACTCTGGTGGAAAATCATATTGGAGTAAAAAGCGTATGCGAAGCAGCAGCAATTCTGGCATCACAGATGGGAACCCTGATCGTTCCCAAGCAGAAAACCCCGAACGTGACCGTGGCTCTCGCCAGAAAAGCCTTTATATCGTAGGCATTGGGCCCGGCAGTCTCGAGCATCTCACCCAGCGGGCAAGAGCGGTTCTGGAATCGGTGGACACGGTTGCGGGCTACAAAACCTATATCGAGCTGGTTCGACCGTTGATTGAGGGCAAACAGATCATCAGCACGGGCATGACCCAGGAAGTACAGCGGGTGGAAGCCGCCATAGATACGGCCTTAAGCGGCCATTCATGTGCTGTAATTTCCAGCGGCGATCCTGGGATATATGCCATGGCGGGGCTGGTTTTTGAAACCTGTCAGAAAAAGAATATTGCGATTGTCCCGCCGGGCCTCGATTCGAATAAGGACGCGCTAAAAATAGAAGTCATTCCGGGCGTTCCGGCACTGTGTGCGGGAGCGTCACTGCTGGGAGCGCCGTTGACCCATGATTTCGCAACCATCAGCCTCAGTGACCTGCTGACCCCCTGGGAGCTGATTGAAAAGCGCATTGAGGCTGCCGCCAAGGCGGATTTTGTAGTTGTCCTGTATAATCCCAAAAGCAAAAAAAGAACCTGGCAGCTGGAAAGGGCCCAGCAGATCCTGTTGCAATATCGCGATAAGAATACACCGACCGGAATTGTGGTCAGCGCCATGCGCGAAAATCAGGACGTTCAAATCGTTGCGCTTGAAAAACTTCATGAAGCCTATGTGGATATGCAAACCACCGTATTTATCGGCAACAGCACATCCAGTCGTTATTGCCGCTTTATCGTAACCCCGAGGGGGTACGCTCAGAAGTATAATGTGGGGAAGAAAAAGACAACGATCGATAGATAAGGAATATGTTAAAAATTGGCTGATACAAGTATGGATAAAGCACGCTGCCTGGCGGTATTGGGAACCGGGTCGGATGTCGGCAAAAGTGTCGTTGCCACGGCCATATGCCGCATGTTTGCCAACCGGGGCATGCGTGTAGCGCCCTTTAAGGCTCAGAACATGTCCAATAACTCGGGAGTTACA
Organism: Desulfobacterales bacterium; assembly: GCA_041559695.1. Classification (GTDB taxonomy): domain Bacteria; phylum Desulfobacterota; class Desulfobacteria; order Desulfobacterales; family JAHEIW01; genus JAHEIW01. The sequence continues at coordinate 5,616 of JBFFCW010000088.1, read as the reverse complement.
CCCGAGGGCCTCGAGATGGGCCGTGCTCAAATTGTTCAGGCGGAAGCGGCTAAAATTCCGCCCCATGTCGATATGAATCCGGTGCTGCTCAAACCCACCAGTGAAATCGGATCCCAGATCGTCCTGTCGGGGGTGGCCATTGAAACCAGCACGGCGGCGGCCTACCACCAGAAAAAAGATCGGCTATTCAAGGAGGCCTGCGATGCGCTGGATCGATTACGCCAGGAATATGAACTGATCGTGCTGGAAGGGGCCGGCTCCTGTGCCGAAGTAAACCTTATGCCGCATGATATTGTTAATTTCCGGATGGCCGCCTATGCGGATGCGCCGATCCTGCTGGTGGCCGACATCCACCGCGGCGGGGTATTTGCGCAAATCATTGGCACACTGCAATGCCTTGAACAAAATCAACGCGCTCGGGTTGAAGGATTTATCATCAATCGTTTTCGGGGCGATATTCAGCTCTTTGAAGACGGCGTCCGCTGGATTGAACAAAAAACAGGCAAACCGGTTTTCGGCGTAATTCCCTGGTATACCCATATCCAGATTGAGCCCGAAGATTCCGTCGTCATCGAGAGCCCCCAAAAAGTAATGGTTAAAAACAGTCAAAACCCGATGCTTGCGGTCATACGACTGCCCCACATTTCAAACTTTACGGATTTTGATCCACTGCTGGCCTTGGATCAGCTGGATGTATATTTCCTTGAGAAAATTCAGACCCTTTCCGCTTTTAGTGCCGTTATTCTGCCCGGTTCTAAAAACACCCGTTTTGACTTAAACTGGATCCAGACTTCCGGCTGGGCCAAAGCGCTGGCAGAATATGTGAAAACCGGCGGTCATGTGCTCGGGATTTGCGGCGGGTATCAGATGATGGGCCAGGCCGTGCATGATCCGACCGGTCTGGAAGGCCGACCCGGCTCCAGTGAGGGAATGGGTTTGCTGCCCATCGAAACCATATTAAAGGCGCCCAAGACGACCACCCTGACGCATTTTTTTTGGGATGGTCAGCCGGGTGCGGGATATGAAATTCACATGGGCCAAACCATCCGAACAGCGGGAACTTCGCTGTTCAGTGTCACGGAGCGCAATCAAAATCCTTGCCAGGATGAAGACGGGTGTGTATCCGACGATTCAAAAATCATGGGTACCTATATCCACGGGTTATTTAACAACCCGGGCATACTGAGATCCTGGCTTGGCCATATCGGTTTAAACGGCATTGACGTCTCCAACATCGGCGGCATTGAAGCCCGCAACAAAGAATATGATCTGCTGGCGGAACATTTTGAAAAGAATGTCGATGTGGAACGTATCGTAAAGCTCGTCGCAAATCGGTAGTAGAACCAGGGGTCGGGCCTCAAAATATATGGGACTGAGGACTGAGCGCTGAGGTCTGAGGCATATCGAAATAGAAAGGTTGCTTTTCAGCTATTAGGTGTTTCGACTAATATTAGAAGATCGGAATAGGATTGAGAAAGTGAAGGAAATCATTTTTGTCATCGGCGGTTGCAGGAGCGGCAAAAGCAGCCATGCTTTACAAACCGCTGAGAAAATGCCGGGAAACCGCAAAATCTACATTGCGACCTGTGTGCCGCAAGATGATGAAATGCGACAACGGGCTGCAAAACATCAAAAAGAACGCAGTCAAAGCTGGGCAACGGTGGAAGTGCCGCTGGACCTGCCAAAAGCCATACTGGAAAACAGTCAGAAAGAAAATGTCATCCTAGTCGATTGTCTCACGCTGTGGTTGAGCAATCTTATGATGGAAACCGATGATGAAAAAAAATTAGAAAAAATGATTGCCAGATTAACCGCTGCACTTGAGAAAGCGCCGGGCACGATTGTTCTCGTCTCCAATGAGATCGGAACCGGTATCGTTCCGGAGAACAAACTCGCCCGACAATATCGGGATATCATTGGACTGGTCAACCAGGCCGTGGCAAAAACCGCCGGCAAAGTAATCTGGATGGTTGCCGGAATTCCGGTAACCATAAAAGGGCAACAGCCGGGCGAATAAATGGACCATAGCATTTCTTTATCTATTCGTTTTAAATTAATCTGGTAATCGGGTGTCAGGTGTCAGTGTTCAGCATCTGACCTTCAGCAGTTTCAGCTCCACCAATGCTGACACCCGAAACCTGACACCTGAAACCAAGAATTAAAGCTTATGCGCAACCTAGTTTCAGCCCTGCAATTTATCACGATACTGCCGCTGGGAAAGGCGCGGGCCTTTGACCCGCCGAAAATGGTTCCCTATTTCCCGCTGGTCGGTATCCTGTTGGGTGTGCTGGTGGCACTTTTCGACGCGGTTGTCATACGGTTGTGGTCGCCGCCGGTGGCCGCCCTGCTGGATGTCATGTTGCTGGCCGGGCTAACCGCTGCGTTTCACATCGACGGGCTGGGAGATACCGCTGACGGTTTATTGGGACCGCGTTCCCGGGATAAAGCGCTCGAGATTATGAAGGACAGCCGCATCGGAACAATGGGCCTGGTTGCGATTTTGTTTGGCCTGGCCTTAAAATGGGGTGGTATTGCCAACCTGGATGCCCATCGCTGTATCCTGTTGATTATAATCCCCGCCTATGCCCGGGCCGGAATCCTATTTGGCATGCGGTATCTGCCATACGGCCGCCCGGACGGGACCGGCAAACCTTTTTTCCAAAAATCGTTAGCCTTAAAGCATTTCTGGGGTTTGATCTTGCCGACCGGGCTTTCACTGATCATCGGCCTGAAAGCCATATGGCTGAACCTTGCTTTTGCGATCATCATCGTATCGATCCTTTATTTCTATAAAAAGCGGATGGGTTGTATCACCGGTGATATGCTGGGGGCAATGACCGAATTAACCGAAGCCGGGCTGTTTTTGACGGCTTCTCTGGGAGGATATTAATGTTACGCGGACACGGTGGCAACCGAATTGAACTGGCTAGACAACTGGACTGTTCGCCCGGGGAAATCATTGACATGAGCAGCAATATCAACCCGCTGGGACCTCCCCCGGGTTTGATCAAATATCTAAAAGACCATATCGACGGCGTCGGTAAATTTCCTGAGGTAGACAGCAGAGAAATCACAGCGCAATTTGCAGATCAATGTCGTATCGATTCCGACCGCGTCCTGGCCGGCAACGGCACCACGCAGTTCATATATGAACTCCCCCGGGCGCTGGGAATAAAAAGCGCGCTGATTGTCGGCCCGACGTATTCGGATTATGCGGATGCCTGCCAGCTAAACAATGTCAGGACCACTTTTGTTATCGCAGCGGAATCACAAAATTTTCAGCTAAACCTGAATCATATTAAGAAACATCTGGACGCGGTCGATTGCGTTTTTATTTGCAACCCCAACAACCCGACCGGATCGATGATATCGGCAAATGAACTTAAAGCGCTGTGTCAGGCGTACCCGCATACGATATTTGTCGTCGATGAATCCTATCTGTCTTTTGTTCCGGGCGGTGACGAAAAAAGCATCCGCCGGCAAAACCTGAGCAATCTCATTGTTTTGGTTTCCATTTCCAAAATATTTGCGATTCCCGGCTTAAGGATCGGGTTCGTGGTGTCATCGCCTGAACGAATGAAACAGTTGAGACGCTTTCTTCAACCCTGGAGTGTCAACAGCCTCGCCCAGCTGGCCAGCGGTTATCTGATGGTTCAAAAAGATGAGGTGGACCCATTTATTGAAAAAACAAACCGGTTGATAATTGCGGAACGAGAGCGATTTTTCGCCGCCTGCGAAGATATCCCGGACATTATTTTGTATCCAAGCACAACAAATTTTTTTATCGCGAGTTTGCCGTACCGCTTTACCGCCGATGAGGTTTGCAGCCGTTTGGCCGCAGATAAAATTATGGTCCGAAATTGCCGCAATTTTTATGGGCTGACGAATCAACACATTCGAATATCCTTAAAACTGCCTGAGCACAATCTGGTGCTGGCTCAAAAGCTAATGCACATCGCTCAGCAGAATGGCGGCCTGAGAGCGGAGGCCGAAAAAAGAATAGGGATCGCCAGATAATGACCTTTCCGCCTGCATGGGTTGTTCTACCCGCTGCATTTCTTTTGGATTTGTGTTTGGGTGATCCGCGGTTTTTACCTCACCCGATACGCTGGATGGGAAGGGCCATCGAGGGTCTCGAACCCTCTTTCCGCAAACTGCCGCTGCCGCCGACCGTTTCCGGCGCTATCTTTGCGGCAGCTCTTGTATTGTGCACCTGGGCAACAACGCTGCTGCTGCTTTTGGCGGCTCAGGCATTTCACCCCGTTGTGAAAATCATTATTGAAATTGTTTTCATTTATTACTGCATCTCGGCGCAGTCCCTGCAGGATGCCGCTATGGATGTCAGCCGGAGCCTCGCACAAAAAGAATTAAAGGCCGCCAGGACAAAAGTCGCGCTGATTGTCGGCCGGGATGTCGATGACTATCAGGCAGACGGCATTGCCCGGGCTGCAGTCGAAACCGTATCTGAAAATCTGGTTGACGGCGTCATCTCACCGTTGTTCTTTGCAGCCATTGGCGGTGCCCCGCTGGCAATGGCTTATAAGATGGTCAACACGCTGGACTCCATGATCGGCTATAAAAATCAAAAGTACCTGTATTTTGGCAGAGCGGCGGCATGGCTGGATGATGTTTTAAACTATGTGCCGGCGCGGCTCTCTGTTCCGATCATTGCGCTGGCAGCTCAACTTCTTGACGGCAAAGGCGCGCGCGCATTTGAAACCGCCGTTAAAGAAGGCGCCAACCATTCCAGCCCCAACGCCGGACTGCCGGAAGCGGCATTTGCCGGTGCCCTGGCAGTTAAGCTCAACGGGCCCAATCTCTACAACGGTAAACTTGTCGACAAACCCTATATCGGCGTCCGTTTTGGCAAAGCCAAAATTGAAAACATTAAACAATCCTGTGACATCATGATGCTGTCATCGATCCTGTGGCTGGGTATCGTCTGGGGAATAAACATCGCGTTCAGCTGACAGCTTGGGGATAAACGGATCTTAAAAATGATAATCCCGTTAAAAGTCAGAACAGCTGCCATTTTACTACTGTGTTTTGTGTTTGGTGTTTGGTGTATAGTATACTGACATGCAGATATCGAATCATACATTGCATACCAGACACCCAATGCGAAACACCAAACCCTGAACTTTAGACCGGCATGTATCCGCCATTAAGCAAATCCTACAAAGGCCTATTTCCGTTTAATATCGGAACGACCTCGTTTATCTATCCGGATGATTATGTGCCCAATGTGAAAATGCTGGGGCCCTATCTGGAAAACATTGAGCTGTTGTTGTTTGAAAGCAACCATACCGACGCACTGCCATCAAAAGAGGTCATCGGGGAGCTGGCCGACCTGGCAAAGGATTTCAACCTGACCTACAATGTTCATCTGCCCACCGACATATCCATCAGCAGCCGGGATCCACAGCAGCAACGCATTGCCGTCGAAACGATTAGCCGGGTGGCGGAACGGGTTGCTCCCCTGAGCCCTGCGACGCTGACGCTGCACGTGCCTTATAATGAGACATCACGCGATAAAGATGACGTTAAAAGCTGGCAGGAAAGGGTGATCAAAAATCTGGCCAAAATACTGGCCAATGGGACACCGAACCGTCTTAT
>JBFFCW010000087.1:0-11203 GCA_041559695.1 Desulfobacterales bacterium | reverse complement strand
GAAGAGGAAGGCATCAACGACATTATCGGCAAAAGCTTTACCGAGGCCGTTGTCTACCTTGAAGAAAAAATGGGCTCCAATGTTGACGATTGGAAGTGGGGTGATCTTCACACCTTGACCCTTTATCACCCCTTCGGTAAAAGTTCATCTCTGATGGGATACTTCATGAACATCGGGCCAAACCCCATGGGCGGGAGTATGGCCACCGTAAATCCCCAGCCTTATAAACTATCGGAGCCCTGGGAAGGATACCACGGCGCTTCCTTGCGGTATATTATTGATTTCGCCAATCGCAAAAATTCTCGTCGAGTGATACCGGCGGGAATTTCAGGAAACTTTATGAGCCCCCATTATGATGACCAGGCAGAACTCTGGCGTACGGGAAAATACAGGCCGTTTGTTTTGGATCGCAAAAGCGTCGAGGCCGATGCACGCTATACGCTGAAAATGCTGCCCGAATAAAAAGCGGCTTAAGATATGTTGCTCATTTCTCAACCATGACAAAACCGGTGTGTTGAGCTGCCAGTCGCTGCTCTGTTGGAAGGCATAACCGATTTTCAGGATGACCTCCTTCTAAAACGACTTGCCGTATGCAAAACTTGATTATGTAGAATTTCAATATTTCACGGGCGTCCCCTTCTTTTTCAGCTTCTTTATAATCTGTCCAAAATCTTTTGCCGACTGACAAGGGCGGTTGATAGAGCAAATTGCTTGATACCTGACTTCGAAACCGGTATTTTGCTAAAAAGAGTAATGAGATTTGTAGGTGAAAATTGATAAGCGGCGAAGCGGATAACAAATGAACCCGGAGAAAAAGGTAATAAGCGCATATTGTGATGATGTATTGGGAAGCAAGGATGGGGTCGAGCTGGCCGCTTTGATTGCGGACGGAGAGATCCGGGCTTCCGATGTGGTCGAAGCCGCCATTGCCCGTGCCCGGAAGGTGAATCCGGCCCTCAACGCCATTGTTACGGAAACCTTCGAGCAGGCCCGTAGTCAACACAAGATTCCGGCTGCCGGTCCTTTGGCGGGGGTGCCTTCGTTTATCAAAGACAACGAACATGTCAAGGGCGTCCCCACCTTAATCGGCACCCGTGCGCTTCCAAAGAAGCCGGCTGATGTGTCGAGCAGGTTCGTGGAGCAGTTTTTATCCGTTGGACTGGTAAGCCTGGGTAAAACCACTTTACCCGAGTTCGGGTTGACCGCAACCACCGAATCTCTTGTTACAGGAACCACCCACAATCCCTGGAACACCGATTATTCTACCGGCGGGTCGTCCGGTGGATCGGCCGCGCTGGTGGCAGCCGGTGTCGTCCCTTTGGCACACGGCAATGACGGCGGCGGTTCCATCCGCATCCCAGCGGCCTGTTGCGGCCTGGTCGGTCTAAAGCCCTCGCGAGGCCGGCTGGCGGATGTTGAGGGGACAGAAAAGATGTTGATTCATATTGTGTGTAACGGCGTTATTAGTCGAAGCGTGCGGGATACCGCGGCATTTTATGCTGCCGTAGAAAAAAAATATCGCAAGCCGGCCCTGCCCGAAATCGGTTGGGTTCAGCATCCGGGAAAAGATCGGCTTCGGATAGGGCTGTTTACAGACACACCGCACAACACATCCAGTCATACAGATTCAGAAGAGGTGACGGTTCATACAGGCAAACTTTGCGAGGATCTCGGGCATCATGTGGAGAAAATTTCATGCCCGTTTAAAGCGCAGATAATGGAGGACTTCATCATTTATTGGGGGATGTTAGCCTTTTTCATTCAGCATTTCGGTAAGATGATGTTCAAAACCGAGTTCGACAAGAAACAGCTGGAGACCTGGACGCTCGGGTTGTGCCGGTTTTTTAAAAAAAAATTATTGAAAGCGCCTTTCAGCATCAGAAGGCTTAAAACGTTCTCGAAACAGTATGAAAACATTTTTTCGGATTATGATATTCTGCTCTCCCCGACGCTGTCGCATGCCCCGCCGAAGATCGGCTACATAGGCCCGCAGGTCAGTTTTGAGACCCATTTTGAAAGGATTCGCCGATATGTGGCTTTTACCCCCCTGCAAAATACCGCAGGCGCCCCGGCCATATCCCTGCCGATGGGGTTTAGCCGAAACGGGTTGCCCATCGGCGTCCATTTTGCTGCGGCATACGGCCAGGAAAAGCGTCTGCTTGAGCTCGCTTTCGAACTCGAAGAAGCCCGGCCCTGGCCCCTTGTCGGACAGCAGTAGACCATTGACGCTGACCGGTTGATCAAAGCAGCGGCTCTGGTTAAATTTTTCTTTGACCCACAAACGGAATTTCTCTATAGTCATTTCGATAAAAAGCAACGTGTTATCTCACACGGTTGAGGGACCCGACCCTGGATTCATCCCATCACGGATAAGAATCGCAACCGTGAACCTGCCAGACTGTGACGATCAACGATAACATGGGGAGGTGTCATATGGAAAAGTGGGTTACCAAGGAACTGGCCGAGTATGCTGTGGGCGCGCGTTTTGAAAGTTACCCTCGGGAAGTCATCGACGCCGCGAAGATTTTGCTGCTGGACAACATCGGCTGCATGTTGGGCGGCAGTCAGTCCAAACTGGGCCAGGCGACGCTCAAGCCCATCGAACAGATGGCCGGCAGCGAAGAAGCGACGCTGGTCGGCGGCCGCACCAGAGTCCCCACTATTCAGGCTGCTTTTGTGAACGGTACCAATGCCAACGCATTGGATTATGACGAAGTCCTCTTTGGAATCGGACATCCCGGCTCTTCGATTATCCCCTCTGCGCTGGCCATCGCTGAATGGAAAGGACTTTCGGGCAAAGCGGTGCTCAATGCCATATTGGCCGGATATGATATTGGCAATCGCATCGGTATTGGGATTCAGCCGACGCCCGAAAGACTGCAGCACGTATGGGGAGTGGGTACCTGGCAAACGTTTAGTTCCGTCATTGCAGCCAGCAAAGTGCTCGATTTTGATCTTGAAACGACGATGAACGCATACGGCGTAGCCGGCGCTACGGCGCCCTTGCCCAATACCCAGAAATGGGGCTGGGATCTTTCCGAACGGCCCCTGCACTGGGTCAAAGAGCCTACCGGCTGGCCTGCCTGGACCGGTACAACGGCGGCAATATTGGCTGCCAATGGTTTCGTCGGCAACAAATACATACTGGACGGCCACAACGGTTTCTGGATCATGGCGGGTTCGGACCAATGCGACTATGATGTCATGACCCGGGGGCTGGGTAGCGAGTATGAAGTCCTCAACAATATCGCCATCAAACCTTATTCCGCCTGCCGCTGGCAGCATCCCACGCTGGACTGCGTCACACTGCTCAAGGCCGAACATGATTTGAGTCCGAAAGATATTAAAGAGGTCAATATCCATTCTTTTGCCTGGGTCAAGACCCATGAGTTATACGGCCCTGCCGACATGGTGGATGCTGCGTTCTGTATCCCCTACACCGTTACCCAGGTCTTAATGGGCGAGCCGCCGGGGTTGGGCTGGTATACCGCTGAAAAACTTGAGAGCGAAGAGATATTGAACTTTTCCAAAAAAGTAAAAGTGACCGTCGATCAGAAGATGGACCAGGCTTATTTCGCCGAAGATCGGCTGTCTGCCCGTGTGGAGATCGTCACCACGGCCGGCAATACATTGGAAAAGTATGTGGGAATTCCTTTGGGTGATCCGCGCAACCCGCTGAGCAAAGCCGAGATCGAGACTAAATTCAGAAATCAAGCTGCCCACTGTCTGGACCCGCAGACCGCTGACACGGTGGTTGACAAAATTTTTGATTTCGAGAACATCGAGGATATATCCACTTTGATGCCCATGCTGATCGCGCGCTGAAGCCACTGCAGGCAACCTTAACATATTAGCCAGGGCCACCCTTGGCGTCTTCTATCATGAAAAGGAGGTGGTTTCATGAGAAAAGAATTTCTGTTAATCATCATTCTTTGTTTGGCCGTCTATGGTAGCTTCGCAATGGCTACTTTGTCCGAAGCAAAAGATAAATCGAGTAAACACGATAGACAGATATTGGAGGAGTTTAAGCTCTCATTTAAAGATAGCGCAGAGGGTAGGTTTCAAATGGAAAAGGTAGACGATAAATCCATATTGATTATTGATACGAAATTAGGTCATTTATGGGTGTTTCGTACTTTACCGGAGCCGTTAATCAAATATGCGGGCAAAGTTTATCCCGGCAGAAGTTTTTGGAATACAATTCACAAGACCCAATAAGATTGAATGTAAATTTCTGTGTGTAAATCAAGGACGTTGTTCACTGATTCACCTTATCATTCAATGGAAGACAGTGGTGGCAAAATAATTTTTGCCAGCTCATGCCGAAAACGATCCATCTGTATTCTGGCAAGCTGCGCCGGGCAGGCCAGTCGTGTTCACCGATCTATTTAAACAGTCGGGGTCAACTGGTTTGATGGATTCATAGAAAATTATAATTTCATGGGGACCCCCCCTGGTCTCTCTGGTCTTTTGGCTGTTGTCAGCAAAAGCCCTTCTTTTTTATTTGACCCGCCTTTATCAAGCTTGCTATCTTCGCAAAAAAAATAGTCTGCACTAACTGATTACATTTTGGATGTCGGAGAACTCATTCTGTGACTGTGTCCTGAGATCAACCAGCTGAAATGAAATACGGAGGGCCTGGGAGCACGCGTTTATGGCGGAACAAATAGGTTTCAGACGAAATATGGGGTTGTTTATGGCGGTAATGATCGGCATTGGCGCCACAATGGGCCCGGGGATTTTTGCCCTGCCGGGCGAACTGGCGCATATGATCGGTCCGCTTGGCGTTCTCGTTTATTTGGCGATGGGTTTTTTAACCGTATTTACCGCTTTAAACTACAGTGAGCTGAGCGCAGCCATACCGTTAGCCGGTGGCGGATATTCCTTTACCCACAGAACACTTAACAGGCCCGTGGCGTTTTTTACCGGTTGGTTTTTCTGGATCGGCAACACGCTCGCCTGTTCGATGTACGCCCTTATCTTTGCCCTGACGATCCGCGCCTACTTTCTACCGGAAGCCAGCATTGCCCTCCTCACCCTGCTCACCACCCTCGTATTCACTGCCGTCAACTTCATGGGAATGAAGGAAGCCATAATCGTTATTACCGTTATGAATCTGGTGGAATTGGCGGTTCTGGTCGGAGTTGCCGGGCTCGGTTTCACGGATATTGAGCCGCGTAATTTGGAGCCTTTAGCGCCGATGGGATGGGGTCCTTTCATTCCGGCGATGGCCCTCATCTATATCTCCTATGTCGGGTTCGAGCTTATCTCGAATGCGGCTGAAGAGATCATTCAACCAGGCAAAAACATCCCGCGAGCGATTTTGATCACATTGGGCATCAGTACCGCAATTTACGTTTTCGTGGTCGGTGTCATGATGGGCACCGTCAATTATACAGAGCTCGCCCAGAGCGACATTCCGTTCATCTTCACTGCTGAGCGGCTTTTCGGCGGCTGGGGGCGCTGGGCCGGCGTCATCGCCACCATCATGGCGAGTCTTTCCGCATTCAGTGTGACATTGGGTGCCAGCGCCCGCATTTTATACGCATTGGGGCGCGATAGACATTTTCCCTACTTTTTCTCCAAGTTGCATCCGAGATTCCAAACGCCCCACATTGCGCTTTTTATTTGTGCCCTGATTGCGGTTATCTTCAGCTCCTCCGGCATCGTTAAGTTTGTGGCTTCTTTAAGTGATTTCGGGTATTTAATGGGGCTCGGCATCATCAATTATGCGGTGATTCCATTGCACAAAAAAATGCCGAATTTGAGGCGTCCATTTCAAACCATGTTTTTTCCCTGGATACCGATCCTGGGCGTCATTACGACCTGGATGTTCGTCCCGGCATTAGAATTCAGAAGTTTTCTTCTGGGAGGGATGCTGACACTGGTTGGAAGCGCGATATATCTTTTCAATTCCGATAACCGCGCTGAAGTTTCCAAATTGGTAAAAGCTCATGCAAAATCATTGAAATCGTTTATATATCGATTAAGGAGAATGCAAATGCGAGTACTTATCATAAGTGGCGAAAAACAGGGCCAAAATATAGCTGATCGACTTTTGGCAAAAGATGAGTATCAGATGATGTTCCGCTCGGCGGAACATCAGGTAACCTTCATTGAAGAAGACGAGGCGCTGTGTAAGGAACTTGAACAACGCTACAATTGTCCGATTTACCAGGGAGACGGCACCAAGAAGGAATTGCTGGGACAGGTCGGGCTGGATAATATCGATGTTGTCATCGCTGCCTTTGGAGATGAAGGCCGCAATGTCATTGCGGCCCTCCAGGCCAGGCAGCTGAAACTTGAAAAAGTCGTCGCCATTGTCCAAAATCACGAATACACACAGCTCCTTGAGCAGAACAACGTTGTGGTGGTAAACGCGCCCTGGGCGACTGCAGCGATGGTTGAAAATATCATCGACAATCCTGTTTTAGCGCAGCTTTTCGAATTTGGAATCGGAGCAGCAAGCCTTTTGGAAGTCAGCGTGCCTGAAAATGCGAAGGTAAATGGAGAACTCATCAAGGATATTGAAATACCAAAAGGGTGCCTGATTGCCGCAATAATGAGGAATAAACAATTTGTAGTACCGCGCGGCGTCACCAGGATCGAGGTTGATGATCGCGTAATTTTCATCGGGCCCGCCTCGGCCATAAAAAAAGCGTACGATATCTTTATGCTTAAAAAATAACGCGAATTAATTGATGGGATCTGCTTTTTCGATATGCTTTCCATTTTTATCAAGCGCGAGGAGGTGCAAAATGCCAAATAAAGATTATTGGAACGGCGTTGATGCGGCTCACCGGCGAATCATGTACAAGGGGGCCGGATATTCAGATGAGGATATTCGGAATAAACCCCACATTGGCGTGGCCAACACCTTTACCGATGCATCTCCTGCCACGGCCCACCTAAGAATGCTGGCTGAAGCCGTTAAACAGGGCATATGGTCCGCAGGAGGGGTTCCATTTGAATTTGGTGTGCCCGGATTATGCGGCAACATTGCGGTCGGGCATGAAAACTGCAAATACGAGCTGGCCGAGCGTGACGTCGTCTGTTCCGCCATCGAAATTGTCTCTAAAATCAATAATTTTGACGGTTTGGTGACCCTGTCTTCCTGTGATGATATACTGGCAGGTTCTCTTCTGGGCGTCGGGCGCGTTAATATTCCTGCGGTGATGGTTACCGGCGGCCCGATGATGCCGGGCTGCTATAACGGTAAGAAACTACTGGCGCCCGATATCGAAGAAGTCGAGTTCGCAGGGGCCGCGCCATCCGATTTTGCCAAATTAGAAGACGCCGCCTGTCCCGGATTCGGCTCATGCGGCGTGATGGGCACAGCCAATACGATGCAGGTACTGGTCGAAGCCCTGGGACTGGCCTTACCGGGTTCAAGCACGATTCCTGCCGTGATGGCCGACAAGACCCGGGCGGCCAGAGAATCGGGTCGCCAGGTGGTGGAATTGGCCCGCAAAGATCTAAAACCCGTCGATATACTTGAGAAAAAGGCGTTTTTAAACGCGATCACGGTGGATCTGGCCATTGGCGGTTCGACCAACGCGATTTTACACCTGCTGGCCCTGGCCAGAGAGGTCGGCGTTCCGCTCACCATGGACGACTTCGATGCCGTCAGCCGAAAGGTATCCTGTATCTGTGCGGTTCGACCGAACGGTCCCTTTAACATGGTGGACCTTCATGAAGCCGGCGGCGTTCCCGCCGTTCAAAAGGTTCTTGAAGGGGTCCTTGAAACCGCTGCCGTCGGTGTCAGTGGAAGCCATCTTGCGAACGTTCTGGCACAAATCCCGTCGCAACCCAACGAGGTGATCCGCACGCTTGAGGATCCGGTCCATCAGGATTGCGGCCTGGCAATTTTAAAAGGCAATCTGGCACCCGATGGCGCCATCATACGGCCCAGCGGCGTTCCTGCTGAGATGAAAACCTTTAAAGGTGCGGCCAGAGTCTTTGAAGATGAAGGTCGGGCGATTGCGGCCATGAAAGCCGGCGACGTCAAGGCCGGTGATGTCATCGTGTTGCGCTATATGGGGCCCAAAGGCGGGCCAGGGATGCAGTACGCCCAGGCATCCTGCCAGGCACTGGTGGGGCTGGGGCTCCATAAAAGTGTCGGGCTAATCACCGATGGCCGCTTTTCCGGGTTTAATCACGGCCCGATCGTGGGGCATGTCAGCCCCGAAGCGTTTGAGGGGGGTCCATTAGCGCTGGTCTGTGAGGGGGATCAAATATCGCTGGATGTCGATCAGCGCAGTCTTCAAATCGATTTGTCTGAAGAAGAATTGGCGGATCGCAAAGCCAGATGGAAGCCGCCGGAGTCAAATGTGAAAAACGGCTGGCTGGCGCTGTACATGGCGAACTGTCGCTCCGCCAGTGAAGGCGCAGCCATGCAGCCCTGGTAGGAGTGAACGTTCATCTTTTAAGGAGAAAAAGCCCGTGAAGACCTTCGGTATCTTTGACTACATGAAAAAATATCAATACGAAAATATTTTTCTCTGTCAGGATGACAAGGCAGACTTTAAAGCCGTCATCGCTATTCACAGCACCGCTTTGGGCCCTGCGGCGGGCGGTATTCGCATGTGGCAGTATGATTCTGAAATGGATGCCATCGAAGATGCCTTGCGTCTGGCCCGGGGTATGACCTATAAATATGCAGCGGCCGGCGTGAATATGGGGGGCGGTAAAGCGGTGGTGATTGCCGATCCCAAACGCAAGGACAGGGAAGTTGTCTTTCGAACGCTTGGAAGATTTATCAATCGCTTAGGGGGAAAATTCTTCACCGGAGAAGACGTCGGCACCACCCTTGAGGATATGGAATACCTTTTCATGGAAACCCCTTATGTTATCACCCTGCCGCAATATCTCGGGGGGGTGGGCCCGATTTCGCCGTTGACGGCTTTTGGCGTCATCCAGGGCATGCGCGCCTGTGCAAAGACTGTTTTTGGCTCGGACGATCTCAGCAATCGAATCGTGGCCGTCCAGGGTGTGGGATCGGTGGGCTCTTCTCTGGTTGAACAACTCTCTGATTCAGGGGCCCGCGTCGTCATAACCGATATCGACGATGCCCGCGTCGATGACCTGGTCAAGCGGATGGGGGTGAAGAAAGTCCCGGCAGAAGACATCTATGGTGTCGCCTGTGACATATTTTCCCCGTGTGCCCTCGGTGCGATTCTGAATGATGAGACGATTCCCCGGTTGAAGTGCAAGATTGTCTGCGGCGCAGCCAACAATCAACTCAAGGAAGAGCGGCACGGTGACGTCCTGACCGACAAAGGAATTCTTTACGGCCCGGATTATATTGTCAACGCCGGGGGCGCGGTCTATGACGCCGACCGTTTAGTGGGCGGCGTCAACCTGGAGCGCGGCAAACAAAAAGTGGCCAGAATTTATCAGACGACAGAGAAGGTGATTGAGCTGGCGCAGGAGAAAGGCATTCCGACCTATCGGGCAGCCGATGTGGTTGCTGAAAAGCGATTAGAATCAATTCGCCATATAAAAACCTACTGGGATACCATGGAGATTCGATAAAGGAGGTAAAGATCGTGGATAATAACACAGTTTCGATTGTTAAAATAGAAGAAGGCCAGGTGGAAAATGCCGTGCGGGAGGCGGTTGATTTGGTGGGTGGAATTGGGGCCATCGTCAACCCTGGCGAAAAGGTTTTGCTAAAAGTCAACTGGTGTGTCGTGCCGGAAGATCCAAAGGTCGGTGTCGTTACCAATCCTGTGGTGGCACGGGCTGTTGCCGACCTCATAAAAGAGGCGGGTGCCGAACCGATTATCGGGGACTCGGCTGCCCGGGGCGTCGATACGGATTTGGTTATCCAGACCACCGGCTATGATAAACTGGCCGACGAGGGATACCCGGTTGTGAACCTGGATAAAGAAAAAGTGATCAAGCTGGAATTTCCCGATGGAGAAATACTGCACACGATAAAGACTTTCGAACTGGCAACCCGGGTCGATAAGATTGTCGATATCCCGCTTTTTAAAACCCATGATTCCGCTGAGGCGACCCTGGGCTTGAAGAATATGAAGGGCCTGTTGCACGATGATCAAAAATCGAAATTACACCGCGAGGGGCTTTATGCGGGTATCGCCGATGTCAATTTGCGCTTTCCGCCGGACCTGGTTGTCTATGACGGGACCTGGGCGATGGAGGGTTTAGGCCCGATGTACGGCATCCCCTTCGAATTGAACCTGATCCTGGCGGCCCGAAATGTGGTGGCCGGTGACGCCGTGGCCGGAAGCATTATGGGGTTTGAACCCGCAGAGCTGCTCGTTACAAAAGTGGCCTACGAACGCGGCCTCGGAGAGATGAATCTTGACAAAATCGCTGTTGTTGGAGCGCCCCTTGAGTCGGTCAAGCGTCGTTTCAAACGCGTCGAGGAGGATGATCGCATCATCTACCCCAACGTCCAAATTGTCCATTCTGAAGGGACGTGCACCGGCTGCAAGGTCGCGATCATGAGCAGCCTTTTCGACATGAAGAACAAAGGAATCCTGGACCAGGCCGAAGGTTTCACCTTTACGACGGGTGATGTTGAACTGCCCTATGGAATCCCGCAGGAAAAAGTGGTGTCGGTGGGCATTTGCGTTCCCAAAGAGAAGCGCGGAACGCGCTGGTCAAAGGGTTGCCCCCCCAATAATGTTTACACCATCGAGGCCGTGACCGGCCAGGAAAGTAAGGATAGTTACTCAACGGACTAGAACCCATCTCAAAAATGTCTTTTGTCCCAATATCTTTGTTGGTGCCTCGCTTCAAATCCTCGACATACAACAGTATGTCTCCGGTTTAAAGCTCGGCCCCGCCGCGATCTTGAACCAAAATCCTATTTTTGAGACGGGTTCTAATACCTGAATCTTGCATGTTGAATAGAAAGAAGGCGATATGGGCATAAAGGCGGAGGTTGATAAATTAAAAAAAGAGCTGATTGAACTCAGGCGAGATTTCCACCAGCACCCGGAACTGGGGCTCGCGGAACACTGGACCGCTGATAAAATAGAGTCCTATTTGAAGCCGCTTGGATTAGAAATCAGTCGTATCGGAGAGACCGGTGTTGTAGGACTGCTAAAGGGGGATCAACCCGGCCGCACCATAATGCTGCGGGCCGATATAGATGCGTTGCCGGTGCAGGAAATGACTTCTGTGCCTTATAAATCCGTCCATGAAGGTATGATGCATGCCTGTGGACATG
>JBFFCW010000086.1:0-11217 GCA_041559695.1 Desulfobacterales bacterium | reverse complement strand
TGTTTCGTGTTTGGTGTTTAGTATACGTGAGTGACATTATATCAATTTGTTAGAATTCTAAACACTAAACACCAAATACGAAACACTCTCGTAAAACATTGTTTTTCTGATTTTTTACGAGACGATTAATCTTAGAGCGAAAAAAATAAGGTATGATCCTGAAAATAATAGCGGCCTCAATATCGGCGATCACCATTTTGCTGGCAAGCGGCCTGCCGCTTACAGCAAAAACCGCTGAAGATCAATTGGGACGAGAAATTCGTGTGCCGGATGATCCGAAGCGAGTTGTCGCCCTGGCACCGAGTATTACAGAAATAATATTTGCTCTCGGGCAGCAGGACCGCCTAAAAGGCACAACCCAATACAGTAATTATCCGGCTGAAGCAGCCCCATTACCCAAAGTCGGCTCCTATGTGCGCCTCGATCTTGAGCGCATCGTTGCCTTGAATCCGGATCTCTGCATTGCGATTAAGGACGGCAATCCAAAAGCAATCATCGATCGCCTGCAATCTCTGAATATCCCCGTTTTTGCAGTAAATCCGCGTAATCTCGAATCATTGCTGCAGACGATCCAAAGAATTGGCGGTATCCTCAATGCTTCCGCCAGAGCAAAAACATTGGTAGCGGATATGCGAAACCGGATGCAGCAGGTGGATGACCTCGTTGCGAGCGTAGATCGACGGCCGCGCGTATTTATCCAGATTGGGATCTCTCCGATTATATCGGCGGGTTCCAACACCTTTATCCATGAGCTCATTGTTCGGGCCGGCGGCATCAATGTTGCGGCCGGCAACAGCGCGTATCCACATTTCAGCCGGGAACAGGTATTGGCCCTTGCGCCGGATGTTTTGATTATTACCACCATGGCAAGATCGGGGGCATTTGAAAAGGCCAGAGCAGATTGGAATCGTCTATCGCATATGCCGGCGGTGGTGAAAAAGCGAATTTATACGGTCAACTCGGATGTGTTTGATCGTCCTTCTCCGCGATTATTAGATGCGCTTGAAATGTTAACCCGGTTACTTCATCCGAAACTATTTGAGGATGGATCGTGACGCTAAATATACAGCTTCATATCACCCGGCTCATCTGGATTTCAATTCTTATGCTGTTGGTCCTGTTGATCGCATTTTCACTGGGGCTTTCCATTGGTCCCACCCAGAGCGGGATTCGATCCGCCTTTTCAGCTCTTTTTACAACCGCCGAATCAGATTCCATATTATACAGCATCGTTTGGCGCATACGCTTTCCCCGCGTGCTATTGGCAGCGATCGTCGGCGCCACGCTATCGCTGGGGGGGCTCGTATTTCAGGCGCTGCTGCGAAATCCCCTGGCCGAGCCTTTCATACTGGGAATTTCCGGAGGCTCGGCAATCGGCGCCATTATTGGAATATTGTTGGGATTATCCCGATTTCCGGGGATTTGCTTCACATCTTTTCTAGGCAGCCTGGGTACGCTGGCGCTGATACTGGTCATGTCGACCGGCAAATCCATATTAAGAAAGGATGCCCTGCTGCTGTCCGGGGTAATGGTCAATGCCTTTTGTTCGGCCATTATCATGTTCCTGGTTTCAATCACCCAGGACGCCCGACTCCATAACATCATTTTTTGGCTGATGGGGGATTTATCGGCAGCTGACCTGCCGCAGGTTGTCATACTCGGTTCAATCCTTATTCCCTGTTTTATACTGGTTTTTATGTTTTCCCATGCAATGAACTTACTCATGATGGGCAAAGATATGGCACGAACCATGGGAATCAACATTAAAGCCGTAACCCTTAGCCTGCTGATTGTCACCTCATTTATGGTCAGCGCAACCGTCGGTTTCAGTGGTCTGGTCGGATTTGTCGGTCTGGTCATCCCCCATCTATTACGGCTTGTTTTGGGCCCGGATCATCGGTCTTTGGTTCCGGCATGTCTTTTTGGCGGGGCGTCCTACCTGGTGCTTTGTGATCTTTTGGCCAGAACGCTGCCGCAGCAAGGAGAGATGCCGGCCGGCGTGGTCACGGCCCTGATCGGTGCGCCGCTTTTTATCATTCTTTTAAAAAAGTCTCGAAAATGAAACCTGCTTTGGCTGTTGAAAATATAAGTTACGCCTTCGGCACTCAATCTGTCTTAAAGCAGCTGTCCTTTTCAGTTCAGCAAAGTGATGTGTTTATCATCATCGGGCCCAATGGGGCCGGAAAAACCACCTTGATCAAGTTGATGGTCGGTATATTAAAGATCCAGACCGGTCAGATTGAAATATTGCAGGCACCGCTTGGCCGCTATACGCAGAAAAGATTGGCAAAAGTGTCGGCCTATGTGCCCCAGGGATTACCGGTCGGCTTTCCGTTTACGGTAGAAGAAACGGTTTTGCTGGGGCGCGCGCCCCATCAAAAAGTGCTGGGCCTTGCCTCTCAAAACGATTTGGATATTGCGCAACACGCCATGGCGTTTACCGAAGTGGCCCATCTTGCCCGGCGCAAACTGGATCAGCTCAGCGGCGGAGAGCAACAGCGGGTATTAATTGCCCGGGCGCTCTGCCAGCAGCCGCAGGTGATACTGCTGGATGAACCCACCGCGTTTCTGGATTTATCCCATCAGATCCGAATCATGGATCTGATGGAAAAGCTCAAAACTGAAAGAGGGGTGACCGTCGTCATGGTCTCACATGACGTAAACCTGGCGGCCATGTACGGCGATCAGTTGCTGTTGCTCAAAGCCGGTGAAATCGTATGTATGGGCTCGCCCCAAGAGGTTTTGAATTTCAAAACCCTGGAAGAAACCTATGACTGCAAGTTGCTGGTCGACATCAGTCCGCTGGGGGATTTGCCGCGCGTTACGGTGGTGCCGCATAAATTCCTTAAACTTTAGGCCGGGACCAATAAATTTTCTGTGGAGTCAACGCCGATGATGAAAAAAACCTGGGTATCGACCCTGATGCTTGTCTTTACCGTCGTGTGTGTATTCGGTGCCGCAAACGCAGGGGATCATGGAAAGGCCCGCCCGACAAAAAAAGGCATCCTGCTGGTGGCCTTTGGCACCAGCATATCCAAAGCACAGATTTCCTATAAAAATATTGAACGCGCGGTGCGGGCGCATTTTCCAGACGTCCCGATTCGCTGGGCGTATACATCAGAATTTATCCGCCGGAAACTCGCCAAACAGGGCCAATCGATGGATTCGGTTGAAAAGGCCCTGGCCAAAATGATGGATGAAAAATTTACGCACGTGGCAATTCAATCGCTGCACACGATTGCCGGGTGGGAGTTTCATGACTTGCGCAAAAATGCGACATTGTTCGGTCAGATGACCGGTGGTTTTGACAGCATCCGTGTGGGCAATCCCCTGCTTTCGACCGATAACGATTTTGCAAGGGTGGTTATTGCGCTTTTAAAAAACATTCCAAAATCAAGAAAGAAAACCGACGCGGTTATTTTGATGGGCCACGGAACATCGCACCCTGTCAACGCCGCCTACGCCGCTCTGATGTATCATTTTCAAAGAAAAGACCCCTATGTATTTGTGGGGACGGTTGAAGGATCTCCGGAGATTGATGAAATCAAAGAAATGCTTTTGGTCCGGAAGGTCAAAACCGCCTATCTGATGCCGTTTATGTCGGTAGCCGGCGATCATGCCATCAACGATATGGCCGGCGAGCAAGACGGCTCCTGGAAATCGATCCTGACAAAAGCGGGCATATCATGCTCGCCGGTTCTTAAAGGCACGGCTGAATATGATGAAATAGTCGAAATTTGGGTGGATCACCTGGCAAAGGCGATATCCGGCCTGGATTAATATGATCCGGGCCGGTATCCGGGTATTCGAGGACCTGAAATTTAATCAAAAGCGGATGAAAATCTTTAAAAAAACCTGTAAATAAATGGGATTACACACCATTCGAAACCATTTGCGCGAGGCAACGATTTCACAGATCGCGTTGCTGGCCGCCATCCTTGGAAGCGCCGTCGTGATCTCCACCGGCATGGGATATATCCAGTTGCCGGCGATGGATGTCATTAAAATTTTAATGGCCAAACTGTCCGGCCAGACAAGTCTGATCGAAGGGATGGACAAAATTTTTCCTGTGGTCGTATTTGACGTTCGGCTGCCGCGCATACTGTCGGCGGCCATTGTGGGGGCCGGCCTGGCCATTTCCGGTGTGGTGTTTCAGGGAATTTTGTTAAACCCGCTGGCAGACCCTTATACCCTGGGCGTCTCTGCCGGCGCCGCCTTCGGGGCTTCTCTGGCCATTTTGCTGAATATCGGATTTATGGGCACCGCTTCAGTGCCGCTGTTTGCGTTTGTCGGTGCGGTGGGCACCCTTTTATTTGTCATGTACCTTTCGGCTTCCGGCGGAGGGGTCTCGTCGACCAATCTGATTCTTTCCGGAATCATTGTGGCCGCCATTTTATCGGCCGGTATCAGCTTTTTAAAATACATCGCCGATGAACAGGTATCGGTGATCATCTTCTGGCTGATGGGCAGTTTTGGATCCAGGACGTGGGCGGATGTGGGGCTGGCATTTTTGTTTGTGGGCTGCGGTTTTTTAATTTTCATGTTTTTTGCCCGGGATTTAAACCTGATGTCGCTGGGTGACCGCACAGCATCTTCGCTGGGGGTCGATACCAAAAGAGTGACCCTGGCACTGCTGGTAACCGCTTCCCTGATTGCCGCCATCTGTGTGTCGGTTTCGGGAATTATCGGTTTCGTCGGACTGCTAGTTCCCCATATGATGCGCTTGCTCACCGGACCGGATAATCGGCGGCTGATTCCGATTTCGCTTCTGGCCGGTGCGATTCTGTTGCTGGCTGCCGACACCATTACCCGGGCTGTGTTGCCTTCGGAAATTCCGATTGGTGTGTTGACGGCTTTAATCGGCGGACCGTTTTTTTGCTATATTTTCCGCAAGCAGCAAAAAGCAAAGAAGATATGAATCATGTCGTTCGATTTAAACAGCATCAATTTTTACTACGCCGCTAAAAAAATCATCGATAATCTTACGATAACGCTGAGATCCGGACAATTTTACGGTATTATCGGCCCCAACGGCAGCGGCAAGACCACGATTTTGGATATTTTGTGCAAACATCGTCAGCCGCAAAGTGGCAGGGTCCTTTACGGCGGAAAAAATATCTCCGAGTACTCAAAAAAACAACTGTCCAGAGAAATTGCCCTGGTGCCGCAGAACTTTTATATCAATTTTCCGTTTACGGTGGAGCAGGTGGTCATGATGGGCCGTTATCCGCACATGCCCAGGTTCTCGGCCCCTTCAGCCCAAGACCGGAAATGCGTTGAAGACATCATGGCCCAGACGGAGATCGCCGGATTCACGGACCGATTTATCACCGAACTCAGCGGGGGAGAGAGACAGCGGGTCATCTTTGCCCGGGCGCTGGCCCAGGATACAGCAGTGCTGATTCTGGATGAAGCCACCTCCAATTTGGATATCAATTATTCCTTGAGCCTGCTGAATATATCCGAACAACGGGTAAAACAGCAGGGCAAGACCGTTATTGCCGTTATGCAGGATATCAACCTGGCCGCCGTTTACTGCGATTACCTGATATTCATGACCGGGGGAAAAATCGCGGCTCACGGCATGACCCGGGAGGTCTTAAATCCGGAGACCATCGCAGCTGTTTTCGGCGTTGAGTCAAAGGTATATGCGGAAACGTACTGTGACGCTTTACAGGTGGTTTTTAAAAAATAGCGCATGAAAATGGAAAGAACCCCAAAAATAATATGCTGGCTGCTAACGATAGGCGTGATATATGGCCTGAATTTTCCGGCGGCGTCTGGGAATACGTTTCGAGTCGAGACCCATAATGTGGTCATCGATCAAGCCGGACGAAAAATTGTTGTCACTGAACCGCATCATCGGATTATCTCCCTGTACGGTGCGCACACTGAAAACCTGTTCGCGTTGGGACTCGATCGGGAGATTATCGGGGTATCGCGCCATGAGGATCATCCACCACGGGCTTTGAAAAAACCGGTGTTTTCCTATCATGATGATCCGGAAAAGTTTTTGGCGGCCCATCCGGATCTGGTTCTTATCCGGCCCATGATCGATCGCGGTTACCCGCAATTCGTGGCACGGCTTGAAAAAAGCGGCATTACGGTGGTTTCGCTGCAACCCGGCACCGTTGATGAGATGTACACCTACTGGCAAATCCTGGGGGTCTTGACCGGCAGGCAGGATCACGCTTTGAGAATGGTCGCCAATTTTCAGAAAGCGGTTTTGGAATTCAACACGTTAACCGCTTCGATCGCTGTCCGGAAAAAAGTGTACTTTGAGGCCATCCACAACAAAATGAAGACATTTTCACCGGACTCCATGGCTGTATTTGCGCTGGAAACTGCCGGCGGTATCAATATCGCCGCAGATGCGATCCCGGTCAGAAAAACCAATATTGCGTATTACGGAAAAGAGCGCATTTTATCGCGCGCAGCGGAAATCGACGTTTACCTGGCCCAATCCGGAACGATGAATCAGCCGAGCGTATCACTGATTAAAAATGAGCCCGGCTACCAGGTGATCAAAGCCGTTCATCACAACCAGATATACATTGTGGATGAACGCATCATCTCCCGGCCAACGTACCGGCTGCTCGCTGGAATCACAGAAATCGGCAAAATCCTGTATCCTGAAGTTTTCGGCGAAAACGGACAAAAGATTATTAACCGGGCCGGAAGGTTTTAGGGAATTCGTGTATGGTGTTTAGTAAAACATCTCCGGCAGTGCCCAAAACACAAAACACTAAACACCAGACACCAAACACAAAGAGGTTTTACTATCAAAGGTCTCGTAATCGCCGGCACCCATAGCGGCTGCGGCAAAACAACCATCAGCCTGGGATTGATGGCGGCTCTGGCCCAACGTGGTTTAACGGTTGCGCCATTTAAGGTGGGGCCGGATTTTATTGACCCGGGCCACCACAGCCGCATCACCGGGGCGGTCAGCCGCAACCTGGACGGATGGATGCTCTCAAAGGCGTATAATTCGGTCTGCTTCCGGAATGCCGCCCGCCATACGGATATTGCGGTGGTCGAAGGCGTGATGGGGCTGTTCGATGGATATGACGGTAAGACCGAGTCCGGTTCCACTGCCCAGATGGCCAAGTGGTTGGGGTTGCCGGTTGTATTAATTGTGGATGCCAAAAGCATGGCCCGCAGCGCGGCTGCAGTGATCCTGGGATTTGAAAAATTCGACCGGGATCTGAGTTATGCCGGCGTCATACTCAATAACCTGGGCAGCGAGCGCCACTTGCGCTATCTGGCCGAAGCTATAGAAAGCGTTGGCAGTATGCCATTGCTGGGGGGCATTCTGCGGGATCCGGAAATCTCCATTCCAGAGAGACACCTGGGTCTTTTCACGCAGGAGGACCATCCGTTATCCGATCAGGTGATCAAAAAACTGGTTGCAATGATCGAAGGCCGTATCAACCTTGATCATTTGCTGAAAAGCCTTCCCGCAGCCGACGCTTCCAGCGATGCAACCGCTAAATTCGTCGATCGGGAAAAAGTCCCGGTGCGTATCGGGGTGGCCAGAGACAGTGCGTTTTGCTTTTACTACCAGGACAATCTCGACCTGCTGGAAGCATCCGGGGCTGAGCTCGTGTTTTTCTCACCGATTGCCGACACCCGGCTGCCAGCTGATCTGGACGGACTTTATTTCGGCGGCGGTTATCCCGAACTTGCTGCTGACCGGCTTTCGGCCAACGCCAATCTGCGAAATCAGATTCGAGATAGAAGCCAAAAGGGCTTGCCGATTTACGCCGAGTGCGGTGGGTTCATGTACCTGTGCGAGGAATTGTGCGCTCACAACGAAAAGCGCTATCCTATGGCCGGTTGCTTTCCGTTTACGGCCCAAATGCATTCACGCTTAAAAGCACTGGGATATCGGGAGATCACATTGACAAAGGATACGCTGATCGGCCCATCCGGACAAACGATGCGCGGGCATGAATTTCACTACTCGGAACTAAGAAAATCCAAAACGAAAACGAATACGGTGTATCGCCTGACGGACCGAGTTGGCGTCGATAAACCGCCGGAAGGATATTTTACGAATCGCACCCTTGGCAGCTACACCCATCTGCACTTCGGCAGTCAGCCTCAGATTGCGGCCCACTTTGTGGGTGCCTGCGCTGCGTATCAGGACGAAAGGAAATAACGGTTATGAAACCGGTTGAAATCGAAGCCTTGAGCTTTAAAATTATTGATCGGGAAGCCGGCGCCCATGGGTTTTCTTCGGTGCAATGGGCCGTGGTGCGGCGCATGATTCATACCAGCGCCGATTTTGAATATAAAGAGAGTGTCCGCATTCATCCGGATGCCGTGACTGCCGGCATGACGGCCATTCGAAACGGGAAATCGATCATAACGGACACCAATATGGCACGGGTCGGAATCCGCCAGAGGGATTTGAGTCCATTTGGCGCAACCGTCAAGTGTTATATGAATGACAGCGCCGTTGCTGAAAATGCGAAGACCGCCGGAACCACACGGGCACATGCGGCAGTGGATGCCGCCGTTTCCGATATGGCCGGCGGCATTTACGTGGTCGGTAATGCCCCCACCGCATTGCTGCATCTGATCGAACGGGTTGAAGAAAAAAAAGCGCAGCCGGCACTGATCATCGGGCTGCCGGTTGGATTTGTCAATGCGGCTGAATCCAAGGCTGAATTGCTAAAATTGGATCACCCCCCCTATATTACCAATGTGGGACGTAAGGGCGGATCGAATGTCGCTGCCGCCGTGGTCAATGCGCTGGTGATTCTGGCAAAAAAGGAATTCTGATATAACATACAGGCAATGAGAACATATACTTCAAATAAATCAAGGAGCAGCCCTGCGGGCTTCAAAGAGCGCGTCTATCGGGCTTTTGGAGCGGCCTTTCAGGCCTTGAGGCTATTCAATTTCAAGATCATCGTTTAGCCTCAAAATTAGGCCGAAAGCGTAGCGCTCCTCTAGTCCGGCTGTAAGCGGGACGGTCATCAAGCTCCGCTTCAGGCGGAACGCTCATTGGCGATCAGAAACTAAATAACCATCTTAAGCTTAAATTATCGAGGAAAATTATGGACACCAAAACAGGCACGCTTTATGGAATTGGCGTGGGGCCGGGAGACCCGGACCTGGTCACCGTTAAAGCGGCTAAAATTCTGAGCCGAGTGGATATTGTTTATGCCGCCGCATCAACCCGAAACCACCACAGCCTGGCGAAAAACATCGCCAGGCCGCATGTACCGGTGGCGACACCCATCAAAATGCTGAAATTTCCAATGACCCGGGATAAAAACGAAACCCGTGGCGCCTGGAAGATGCACGCCCGCACGATCATTGATCAACTCGAAACGGGCAAAGACGTGGCATTTCTCACATTGGGCGATGCCATGACCTATTCCACATATGGTTATATCGTCCGGCATATCAGCGCCATGGCACCTCACCTGAAGATCGAAACCATTCCGGGCATATCCTCCTATCAGGCAGCGGCGGCCCGGCTCAATACCCCGCTGGTGGAAGGTGAGGAATCGCTGATGGTGGTTTCCGGCGCCAAAGGCGGCAATCGCTTGAGAGCACTTGCCGGCAAGCCGGAAAATGTCGTTTTTTTAAAAGCCTATCGAAATGTCAAAGATATCGCGGATGCCCTGACGGAAAACGGCTGCTACCAGCAATGTATCGGGATTAAAAACTGCGGGCATGAAAATGAAGAGATCATCCCGAATATTGAAGAACTCAAAAAGCAGGCGCCGAATTACTGGACCTTGATTATTGCAAAAAAGAAAAAAGAAGATGGTTCATCAAAAAGTTAAATCCGATGTCAAACCGCTGCTGGTTTCGCTTTTGATTTCTGTCGCGGTTCTTTCGGCCGGGCTTTTCCTGATCGAAGACCTGAACACCGGGCGGATGATCTCCCGGCTTTTTTGGCCGCTGACCCGTTTGATGCTCTTTATCAGCGTCGGGCTGGTGGCCGGGCAAATCATTGAAGCCACCGGATGGACGAATACCCTGGCGGTTCTGGCACGACCGCTGTTTCGATTCAGCAATCTGGGCAACCATTGCAGCGCGGCATTTACGGCAGCTTTTTTCTCGGGCGTCACCGCCAACGCGATGCTGCTGGATTTTTACAAAGAAGAAAAAATAACCCGCAGTCAGCTATTTGTATCCAATTTTATGAATCAACTGCCGGCTTTTTTTTTACACCTGCCGACAACTTTTTTTATTGTTATTCCGCTGACCGGATGGGCCGGCGCGCTCTATTTTCTTTTAACCTTTGCCGCGGTCATGTTGCGAACGATCTGCCTGGCGTTTTATGGCCATTTCAGGCTTTCGAAGGATCCCGGCACTGCTGACAAAGACTTTACAAAAAAAACGGCAACCCACCGTAAGAAAGCACAAAATATCTGGCAGGGGGTTAAACAGAAATTTCCGCGCCGCATTAAAAAGATCGCAATTTACGTAGTCCCCATTTACATTCTGGTCTTCATACTCAACGACATGGGACTATTTAAAATGGCACGTCACTGGCTGGCGGGATATGTCGTGACCGCATTTATCCCCATGGAAGCGCTATCGGTCGTGGTCTTAAGTTTTACCGCCGAGTTTACTTCCGGATTTGCAGCCGCCGGAGCCTTGCTTGACGCCGGTGTTTTAACCATTAAGCAAACCGCCATGGCGCTGCTGATCGGCAATATCATCGCGTTTCCGATACGGGCGTTACGGCATCAGTTGCCGCATTATATCGGCATTTATTCACCCAAGATGGGCGTCCGGCTGCTGGCGATGGGGCAGGGACTGCGAATAACAAGTATCATACTGGTTGGAATAATTTATTACGGTGTCGGCTAAATAAAAGAAGATTTTTTCAATGTCTTAATAGGAGCACCCCTTCGGGCTTTGAGGAGCGGCTCTTTGAGCCTTGAGGAGCGTTCCTGCGGAACTTAAGGTCGAAGAAAATTTTCTGGCCTCAAGCGGAGCGCTCTGCATTTTACGGTTTTTTATGAAACGCAAACTGAAGACCGGCTTTACCACCGGAACGGCGGCAGCGGCGGCGGCCAAAGGTGCGTTGCGCTACCTGCTGGAAGGAAATATGCCATCCCGCGTCATGATTGAGCTGTTGACCGGGGACAAACTGGCGATTCCGATACACCGCTGTGAGCGGCTTGCAGAGGATGAAGCCAAATGCACGGTTATCAAGGATGCGGGCGATGATCCGGATGTGACGCA
>JBFFCW010000085.1:0-11275 GCA_041559695.1 Desulfobacterales bacterium | reverse complement strand
CCTTTGTTCCGGTTAAAGGCCCGGTCGTAAAACCCAGATAGCTTTCCGGGCCTAACGGATCGACGCCTTTTTTCTGACGTTCAAACAATATCCGTGCGCCGATTCCCTGTCCGCCGATAAAATCACGGGCCAGCTCCTCATCCAGCGTCTCGATTTTAATTTCGTCTGTCTTTAAATCGACAAATCCCATTTTGCCTGCATATCCACCAGCCATTAAATGCCTCCTAATTTTTTTTAAATGATTTATGCGTATGGCTTTATACCCCTGTTGGGTGCGACAGTCAAAACATTTCGATCAAATTTTTTGAATCTTAAAATTGTCTAATCACCATGAGAAAAAAAGGGTTTCGCTAATCCCTGGTTATTCCAGATGACCCTTTTTCTGTTACGCCGATCCCTTAATTCAATCGCGCCGGCCGGGCAAATTCCCACGCAAAATCCGCAACTCCAACATTTATCTTCATCTATCGAGACCTGGTCGGTGTCCTTATCAACTTTAAACACATTATAAATGCAAGTGGTTTCGCATTCTGCGCACAAGATGCAGGTTTGCTGATCGACGACCGGGACATACGGGCATTCGGGTGGAATGGTATGCGGGTATTTTTCTGCGGCTTTAAGGCGCGGGGGATCTTTTATCTGCCTGAATACCTTGCCCTGGAATTCCTCAATTGAAAAATATCCTTTTTTTACCATCCAATTTGAGATGCCCGTATACACCGTATCAAGAATTCGCGGTCCCTTAAAATACAGAGCAGAACCAATACCCACCATCGGGCAACCGCCCAGCAGATATTGCAAGGCATCCGGGGCCTCATAAATGCCGCCGACTCCGATTACCGGAACATGCGATGCCTTTCTTATCCTGACCACTCTGCCCAGGGAATAGGGCAGAAAAGATCTTCCCATCACATAGCCACCAATCGAGGGAGCACCGAAGGGGGCTTCGTTTTCGACATCGATGACAATACCGCCCGGTGCGTTGTGGGCGGTGATAAAATCCAGACCCTTATCCTCACAGGTGGCAACAAAGGCTTCCAACGGTTCCAGGGTAGGACTCAGTTTGAGCCCCACAGGTATTGAGGTATTCTTTTTAACCTCTGAGATGATATGGCTCGCCGAGTCGAAACTTTGGGCAAAGACCCTGGCCGCTGATGGGGAGGAAAAATTCAGCTCCAGCATGTCGGCGCCCAGCGCCTCAAACGTCCTTGCCCGGTTGATCCACAGGGGCACATCGGACGGGTCTTCAAAAAAACTTGCAATTAACCTTACATCTGATTGTTTGCACAGGTCGGCCATCTGCGAAACGTGTTTTTTCACCGCTTGACTGTCTTCAGGATGCGGTGCGGCCAGCGAAAAAAGGCAACCGCCGGTTGAATAAGCCCTGCCGAATTTATTCAACGGAAACTGGTAAGGTCGAACCCGTATCCTGAAAGCCGGGGGTGAGGTATACGTCTTGGTGACAATTGCGCCGACATTTTTGTCCACCAGATTCTCGATTAAGGACAAATTGGCAGCGCATTCTGACGATGCGACCACAATAGGGCTTTTAAATGTCAAGCCTGCCAGTCGAATGGATAAATCAATATCTTTATCCATAATACCACCCTGTGTGCAGATGGTGTTGTTTTTTAATGATTTGGGCATAAATGGTTTAATGGTGCAAGGAAAATCTTGTTTGGCTGCAGATCTTACAAACGGTCATGTCCATCCATCACCGGCGTTATCCTCTTTTCTGCCAACAATCACTTGACCCAGATCAGTTGCCCATAAAACGCTTTGACAAAGTAAATAGAATAACTATTTTGAAAAATAAAAAAAGTCGATCAGACAGAAGATTTTTCTTCTGATTCTGGTTTAATGCTATTGCTGATTTAAAAAAGGAGGTGCGGAATGGAGGTACAAGCGTTAATTGCAAAAGGGTATGAGTTGGGTACCGACTTCGGCGTTAAAATTTTAGCTGCGCTGGCAGTTTTTATTATCGGCCGCTGGGTCACAAAATTCATTGTAAATTTAATCCGTAAGTTAATGGATAAACGGCAAGTAGACCCCACTGTCACCAAGTTTGTCAGGAATTTGATTTATTTTGCATTATTGACATTTGTCGTGCTGGCAGCACTCGGACTGCTTGGCATTCAGACGACGTCATTTATCGCCGTTATCGGCGCCGCCGGTCTGGCGATTGGATTGGCCCTGCAGGGATCATTGGCAAATTTTGCAGCGGGTTTTCTTTTGATCTTGTTTCGCCCCTTTAAAGTTGGCGACTTCATTGATGCCGCCGGTGTTGCCGGAACCGTTGAGGCGATTCAGCTCTTTACGACCCGAATGGTGAGTCCTGACAACAAAACCATCATCATTCCCAACTCCAAACTGACCGGAGACAATATCATCAATTTCTCTGCCAAGGGAACCCGGCGGGCGGATATGGTATTTGGTATCGGCTATGAGGATGATATTGATAAAGCCCGGGATATTATCTCTGAGATACTGTCCAATGAACAGCGCATTTTGAAAGATCCCCCCCCACAGGTGGCCGTATCTGAGCTGGCGGACAGCAGCGTGAATTTTGTTGCCCGTCCCTGGGTGAATGCCGGCGATTATTGGGGCGTCGTTTTTGATGTGACCGAGGCTGTAAAAAAGCGGTTCGATGCGGAGGGCGTCGGTATCCCATTTCCCCAGCGAGATGTGCACCTATACGAACACAAGGCAGCCTAAATTTTTACTAATCCTACCGGAATGCTCTGTGGGAATAAATAGTGTCAAAGCCCGCAGGAGTTTACAAAATACCTTTTCATTTGAGGCTTCAGGTGTCAGGTGTCAGAATTGATATTTCTGAAACTTCTGCGGATCGAATGCTGAACACTGACACCTGACACCTGAAACCATATACATTGTTAGTTTTCGATGAAGGCCTTGAATTTTTTGAGGCCTTCTTTTATTTCAGATATGTCGATTCCGGAGTAAGCCAGGCGGATGTAAAAATTTTCTTCACCCGCTAACGGGCGTCCAAAGTGCAGGCGGGTGCAGAACGAAACACCGGTTTCATGCAGCACGGTGCGCCTGAATTCGTCGTAATCTGCAAGCCCTTTTTTCTGCATGGCGCCGGTGATGTTTGGGAAAAGATAAAAGGTGGCATTGGGCCGGAAGCAGTGGATACCTTCAATTGAATTTAGAATGTCTACCGCAGTGTCGCGTCTTTCTTTTAAAGTCGCCAGAATCTGCCGGGCTTCGGTCTGATCGCCGGTCAGCCCTTCCATGGCGCCGTACTGAATGAAATGATTGGGGCAGGACTCATCATTGACGTTCAGTTTGGCGATAACATCAATAATCTTTTTGGGGCCGATGGTTGCCCCCAGGCGCCAGCCGGTCATGGCGAATTTTTTGGAAAAGGTATAAAGGATGACGCTGCGTTCAGCCATGCCCGGCAGCGACGCGAAAGAACTGCTTTTGCCCTCATAGCGGATATCAAAATAGGCCTCATCGCACAGAACAAAAAGGTTGTGTTTGTTTACAATCCCGGCGAGTTTTTTCATCTCATCCATCGAGCATTCAGCCCCGGTGGGATTTTGCAGGTCATTGAGGATCAACAGCTTTGTTTTCGGCGTGATTCCTTTTTCAATCATGTCCATGTCAATATCAAAGTTATCCTTGCCTTCCACGTAGCTGTAAGGCACCGCCGCACCCCCGTGAAACTCAATTTGAGATTCGTAAATCGGGTACCCCGGATTGGGATAAAGGACTTCATCGCCCGGGTTCATCAACGCCATGATAAATTTGCCGATGGTCGGTTTGCCGCCCGGTTGAATGGCCACATTCTCCATTGAATACGGAATCTCCCGTGAGGCGCTGACGTCAGCCGCCAGAATTTCACGCAATTGCGGAATGCCGGTATTGGGGCAATAGCCGGTTTTGCCCTCATCCATGGCCTTCATGGCGGCTTTTCTGACGCTGGCCGGTGTTATGATATTCATATCGCCTAAATGAAAAGGATACACCTTGTTGCCCTCGGCTGCAAAAGCAGCGGCTTCGGCTGATACCGCAAAGGCGGTTTCGGTCCCCAGCCTCTCGATTCTTTCTGCTATTTTCATATGCATTTCCTCTCCTAAATTTGATTTTACAACCATAAATGAAAATGAAAAATTCTTCAACCCGGCATACCCGGGAACCAAAAAAACGCGTCTTATCGAAGACTATTTTACCTGAAAAACACCTCAATCTCTGCTTCATTCAAGTTTCTGATGTATGGACCGATATAGGCTATAAGGTGTCGAAATTACACCCTGATATATAGAGGTTGTCAAAAAAACGTTCCGGCATCGAAACGTTTTTTTCTACAACCACTTATGCCGCACTTCCGTATCTCGGAACATTATAATGAAAAGCGGTATAGAAAACAGCTTTCAGGAACATCAAATGCAAGAGTTGAATCTTTCCAGCCAGCCGATGACGATTATGACCCAGTCAATTTTTGCGAACTCAAAATCAGCCGGAACCCGGCTGAAACGCTGGTCGCTTTTTCGATCGGCTCAGGAATCGTCGTATCGATTTATGATCCGGTTACAAAAGCAGGGGGGATGCTAAGTTTTGTCCTGCCGGAGTCTTTAGCGATGTTGTCGGAAAAAGCAGGACGCCAACCGTATATGTTTGCTGATACCGGTCTGCCGGCGCTGTTAGAAGCGCTTCTGGATATTGGGGCCAAAACCGAAAATATAAAAGTGGTGATAGCCGGCGGTGCACAGATAATAGATCAAACAGCCGAATTTAATATCGGCCTCAAAAATTATGAGGCCGTCACCGCTTTTTTTATGAACAATCATTTGAGCATTGATCATGAAGATATCGGCGGCATCTCCAGAAGAACGCTGTGTCTTGATATTGGCAGCGGATGCAACTTTATTCAATCCCAAGGCCAGGGAGCAGTGCACGTATGACGAATGTTGATGATATCATCAATGGAATTGACACACTCAAAGCGATTCCTCCGGTAGCCACGCAGATTATGGCTCTGGCTGAAGATGAAAACAGCGCCATGTCGGACATCACCGATCTGATTAGTCACGATCCTTCGATTACAGCCAGTTTGCTTAAAATATGCAATTCGGCTTATTTCGGACTGTCGCGTAAGGTCGAATCCGTTCGCGATGCCATTACCTTGCTGGGGCTGGATCAAATTGTCGAGCTCGTTTTACTCAACGGAACTGCCGAAAACTTCAGAGATGAACCCGATGGTTACGGACTCGGTGAGGGTGAGCTCTGGCATCATGCGGTATTATCGGCGCATGTGGCTAAAGTTCTGGCTGAAAACCATGGGTTGGCAAATCAGAAGCATCTGATATTTACGGCCGGGCTTTTAAAAGATATCGGAAAAGTAATTATGGGCCGGTTTGTGGCGTTTTCCTATGAAAAAATCAATATTTTAGTTCATTCAAAAGGCTACAGTTTCAATGAGGCTGAAAAAGAAATTATCGGTATGAACCATGAAGAACTGGGTGCCCAGATCGGGAAAAAATGGCGATTTGGCGATAAACTCATTTACATTATTCGTAACCATCATATGGTCGACGAAAGCTCCAGAAACAACCCTGAAACCGCGCTGGTCTATCTGGCGGATATCGTTTGTATGATGATGGGATTCGGCACCAGTTTGGATGGGCTTGCTTACCGCTTCTACGGAGAAGTGCTGGATCGAATGAACCTGGCCGAGAAAGATCTGCAAAACGTCATTTTTGACACCGGCGAACGCCGTCAGAAAATTGAAAAGTTGTTGAATCTGGTTTAATTCACCGTCGCTTGCGAGAACCCCTCAGCGATTCAACAATGCGACGGGTTCTCCGAAATCCCGCTGCTGATGGCTTCATTTAAAAAGCTCGCTCAAATTTAACCGGTTTACCACGTCGCTGACCAGCTCTCCGACAATCAATTCGGCATCTTTGCTGCCGACTACCCGCAATCGTTCCGCACTTCCGGTGATCGTCTCGCCGGCAATAAATCGATTTTGTCTGACGAGGTTCGCCTGATAGGTCATATTGATGACCCACTTGCGTTCGACAAGATCGAGTTTGAACGCTTTTAAGATAATTTCCACAACGGTTTCCCGGATTTCCCCTTCTGATGCAACCCGGATACCTGCATTTTCAAGCCGATGTTTGAAAATTTGGGTAATCATTGAATTTAGGCTGAAAGCTCCTTTCAAAGGCGCGTTTTTATTTTCCTGCTTGTCTTTATTTTCTTGAACGACATAGAGGATAAAAAAATCTCCCGAAAAATTCTTAAGGGCCATTTTGGCGCTTTTGGTTACAATGGCCTGATCTTCTCTGGAATCTTCAAAGCTTAAAGAAACAGAGGTTTCGCCCGGGATCTTAGCCTCCTCGGGGAGTTGGTAGTTGACAAGCAGGTAGTTTTTGGAAGCGCAAAAGCTGGCAGCCATCGCAACAAACAAGATCAATAATATTGCCTTTATACGTCGGCCGATAGGTAGCATAAACCTGTCCTCCTTCAAAATGCTTTTGAAACCACTTCTATAAAATTTGATGCGCCGTTATTTGGATTTAACCTAAAATAATCCGGCCATAACGTCTGAATGCCTCAGGGCTGCCGGGTGTTAAAAAATAACGGATGCAGCGATGTTAACCCAATGGGACCTTTACGTCGATGTCAACATCGAGCTCTTCTGCCACTTTTTCGAGTTTGTTCCTTAATTGCCCCAGGCTGAGTTGTGGCGGCGCCTGGACCTTGGCGGACATAGCAAAAAGGGGCGTGCCGGTGTTCGGCGCATGCGAGACGGTGGTGTCCATTTCTTCGATATTAATTTGTTCAGAAGCCAGATAGCGGGCGATATGATTTACAATCCCCTCATGATCAGCTCCAACTACCGCAATCTCGTAGGGGACATATCCCATAAATTTCTGCAATCGTGTAAAGTCTGTCGCCCGACAGGTGATCATTAATCCATGGGTTTGTAAGCTTTCGAAGCCGGTGGTAATTTTATCCTGATTTTCAACGGATAAGGAAAGCAGCATGATGACGGCAAACTCACCACCTAACCTTGCCATTTTACTTTCTTCGATGTTGGCATGATGCTTAACCACGATATCTGTGATTTTTTCAACGGTACCCCGCTTATCGCGGCCAACGGCGGTTACAACCAGATATACTTTTGACATCGGAATCCTCTCAATTGCATTGGCGGTCAGCGATCATCCGCCTCCAACCGGCGGGAAAATGCCGACCCGTTCTCCGCCCTTCAATATTGAAGTTAACTCTGCGTGAACGTTGTCAATGAAAACGATTTTGATCATATCCAGCGGAACGTCCAGTTGCTGAAGCAATGCGCCGACGGTGATACCCGCCTCGATGGCATAGTTGTCAGCAGACGCCGGCATAAATTTTTGGAGGCTGGCAAATAATCTGATTTGAATATGTGATTCCATTACTTTTGACATTTAAGTTGTATTCGGGACTTGTTCGTATTATCTGGCATATAAGATTTATAACCCGAATTGAGCGAAAGTCAAGCGCTCAGGTGTATTGATGCTTTTTCGATGATGAATATTGTTACGACCATTATTCCCATATTTGTGATTATTATTCTTGGATGGCTGGCACGGGTTTGCGGCTTTATTCAGGCTGAATTTATCTCACCGGCGAATCGACTGGTGTTTTACCTGGCCATACCGGCGATGGTTTTCAGGTCCGTTTCCAAGGCTTCCTTAAACAGCCAGTTTGACGCTAGGGTCGTAATCCTGTCATTGCTGTCTGTTTGCATCGTATTTGGCATTGCCTGGATCTTGGCAGGGCGAGGCGCTCTGCCGCGAAGTCAGCGGGGCACATTTGTTCAGAATTCTTTTCACGGCAATATCGGCTATATCGGCCTGGCGGTGTCTTTATATTATCTTGGCCGCGAAGGATTTGCGAGAGCCAGTATTCTGGCGGGTTTTTTGATGATCCTGCAAAATCTGCTTGCCGTGATTGCCCTGCAGGTGCATGCTCCCCATAATTCCGCCTCTAAAAACAGGTGGCTGCCGGCCTTAAAAATTGCCGGCAACCCGATCATTCTGTCGGCACTGGCCGGGATTCTGGTTTCATTGACAGCCTTTCCGGTGCCGCTGGTACTGGGACGTTGCCTGGATATTCTAAGCGACCTGGCGGTTCCCCTGGCTTTATTGATTATTGGTGCATCCCTTTCATTTGACATGGTGCAGTCGAAATTAAAAGCGGTGCTCTCCTGTGGCCTGCTGAAACTGATCCTGCTGCCTGCTGTCGGCTTTATCCTTTATCGGCTGTTCAACGTCATGCCGCAGGCTTACCTTCCCGGCATCATTTTGCTGGCGTCTCCGACGGCCTCAGTAAGCTATGTAATGGCCAGAGAAATGCACGGAGACAGCGATTTTGCCGTAGCCGCCATTTCTTTGAACACGTTGCTGTCTGCGGTGACCTATCTGATTTGGCTAGGTATCGTGGGCTGATACCGAATGTCGCGTCTCAGAAATAATTTACAATATTTTTTCACTTACCAGCGTCATTGCGAGGAGTGCAACGACGAAGTAATCTGGTGAAAAGGCAGAGGTGTTAATGCGTTAAAGCCGAACAGGTTGCGTCGCTCCGCTCGCAATGACGGTTTTGGCACTGCAGATGTATTAAAGGAATTTAAGGGACATGACACTAGTGTTGTGTCCCAGAAATATTGCCAAAAATATTATTAAGTACTGAGGTGAGCTATTCATCCGTCATTCCCGCGCAGGCGGGAATCCAGGTGTCCTTGAACTGGACTCCCGCCTGCGCGGGCGTGACAATCATTTTGTAACTTATTTGTAGGACACAATACCAGCAGACATCTCAACAATAGACTTCTGGTAATTCCAATTTTATCTCCAAATCTAAATCGGAGGATTGAAAAAAAACATTTGCCGGTTGTCAGTGGCCGGGGTTCGTTGTAGAATAGTGCCTATGACGAAAGGCAACTGACATTGAACTTTTTGATATTGAGGGAATAACATCGAAGCTTATGAAACTGCCATTTAAAAGTGCGCTGGTAACCGGTGGGGCAGGCTTTATTGGATCCCATCTGGTTGAGGCGCTCATATCTGCAGGCTGCCGGGTAGCCGTTTTGGATAATTTGTCTACCGGCAATTTTACGAACCTGGAACATCTATCCGGGAAATTTTCTTTTTTCCAGGACGATATTCGAAACCAAAAAGCATTATCTGCTGCGGCGCAAGACTGCCAGGTGATTTTTCATCTGGCGGCTGTCGTTTCTGTTCCCCGGACGATTGAAGATCCGATTGAATCTGCAGCCATTAATGAAATGGGGTCTCTGTCTGTTTTTGAGACCGCCCGGGAAAAAAAGGTGCAGCGTGTTGTTTTTTCCAGCTCCTGTGCGGTATATGGCGATGATCCCCGTCTGCCGAAACTGGAAGATATGGCGCCGAATCCACTCAGTCCTTATGCGGTGCAAAAGTTGGCAGCCGAATATTATGCTCAAATGTTTTATGACCTGCATGGCCTTGAAACGGCCGTTCTCCGTTATTTTAATGTCTACGGTCCCCGGCAGGACCCCTCATCCCCTTATTCGGGCGTGATTTCAATTTTTATGACCAAAGCACTGTCGAATGAGCCGGCCGTCATTTTCGGCGATGGAAATCAAAGCCGAGACTTCATCTATGTCCAGGATGTGGTCAGAGCCAATTTGCTGGCTGCAACCAGGCAGGGCGCAGGTGGTCAGGTCATAAATATCGGCTCAGGTAAATCGGTCGCGATCAATCAGCTGTGGGAGAAAATTTGCGCCCTGTCCGGCCAAAATCTTGAGCCTGAATATGCACCCCAAAGACCGGGCGATATCGTTGAATCCGTTGCCGGTATCGAATCTGCCGGCGCGCGATTGGGATTTGAATGTGAGATTCCCTTTGAAAAGGGACTTGAAGAGACCTTTGAATGGTATCGTAACAGTCAGAAGTCAAAATAATTAGGTTTCAGGTGTCAGAAGCGCAGCAACGTTATATTGGTTTTATTAGTTTAATTCGTTCAATTGGTTCGGATTAAGCCGACCAATTCAACCAATAAGACAAATAAAACTAATTTAACAAACCCATGAACCCTGAACCTCTGAACCCTGAATCTGAAGGTGGATTTATACATGGATCTAAAATACCAGAAAGTACTTGTCACCGGGGCGGCCGGTTTTATTGGATTTCATCTGGCAAAACGCCTTTTATCAGACGGTCATTCAGTCGTGGGCGTTGATAATATGAACCCGTATTATGACATCTCACTCAAAGAGGCCCGGCTTGAAGATCTTAAGAAACAAGCCAATTTTGCATTCTGTCAAATCGATCTGTGCGACCGCCCTCAGCTTGAAGATCTATTTGCCCGGCAAGGATTTGAGGTGGTGGTGAATCTGGCTGCCCAGGCCGGCGTGCGATATTCGCTCGAAAATCCCTATGCCTATGTTGATTCCAACCTGGTCGGCTTTATTAATCTCCTGGAATGCTGCCGCCACCAGGCTGTAAAACATCTGGTATTCGCATCTTCCAGTTCGGTTTACGGCGCCAATACCCGAATGCCCTTTTCAGTGCATCACAATGTGGATCACCCGGTATCGCTTTATGCCGCCACCAAAAAGGCCAATGAGCTGATGGCGCACACTTACAGCCATCTCTTTCAACTTCCCTGCACCGGGCTGCGTTTTTTCACCGTTTACGGGCCGTGGGGGCGCCCGGACATGGCGCTTTTTCTTTTCACCCGGGCCATATTAGAAGATAAGCCGATTAAAGTTTTTAACCATGGTAAAATGCAGCGGGACTTTACCTATATCGATGATATCATCGAAGGCGTGGTCAGAGTGATGGGCAGGCTTCCCAAAGCCAATTCGGCCTGGAGCGGCGATGCGCCGGATCCGGGCACATCTGCTGCGCCCTATAAAATTTATAACATCGGTAATAATAACCCGGTCGAGCTCACTAAATTTATCGAAGTCATCGAAGATGTCCTCGGCAAGAAGGCTAAAAAAGAGCTGATGGATATACAGCCCGGAGATGTGGCCGCAACCTATGCGGATGTGGATGATTTAATGGAAGACGTAGGATTTAAGCCAGACACCCCGATCGAAGTCGGTATTAAGCGTTTTGTGCAATGGTTTAAGGGTTTTTACGGGAATCAGTAGATATAAAGAAAAAAAGAATTAAATAATTAATATATTATTTTTTTATGTATAAAAATTATTATTTTAATATATAAATATGCTAAGTTAGAATATAATTAATTCTATAATTAAAGTAGT
>JBFFCW010000084.1:0-11412 GCA_041559695.1 Desulfobacterales bacterium | reverse complement strand
TCGGTGAAAAAGATATGCCCCGCACCGGCACCGGAAAAATACTGCACCGCATTTTAAGAGAACAGTTCGGTTAACAACGATGATCGTTACCAGTATCCAGCTCGCGATGACCGATCAGCCGTAAGAAAAGAATGTTGAACACGCGTTGAGCCTGATCGTCCGGGCACCGCCACGTGATCTGATTCTACTCCCCGAAATCTGGCCCTGCGGATTTTTTTCTTTCGATCGATATGAGCGTGACAGTGAAAGCATCGATGGACCGATCGTAAAGGCATTCAAAGATAAGGCACGCAAAATAAATTGCTATATTTTCATCGAAAGTATGGTTGAAAATGATGGTGAGCAATTATTCAATACCAGCATTTTTCTAAATCCAAAAGGGGTTGTTGCCGCGCATTACCGTAAAATGCATCTTTTCGGGTACCAGTCCGAAGAGGCCTCGATTCTGACCCCGGGACAGGATATCGTGGTTGCCGATATCCCCTGGGGAGCCACCGGATTTTCAACCTGTTATGACCTGCGCTTCCCCGAGCTTTTCCGGCGAATGGTGGATCAGGGATTGAAATTCTTTTTAGTTGCATCTGCCTGGCCGCAAGTGCGCCTGGAGGCCTGGAAACTGTTCAATCGGTCCCGGGCACATGAAAACCTGGCGTTTCTTGTTTCATGCAACTGCGCCGGCGCCAATCATGGCAAAAAATATGCCGGGCACAGTATGATCGTTGACCCTCTTGGCCGGGTTGTGGCTGAAGGGAGCGATGAAGAAGAATTGGTCAACGCGCGGATTGATCCGAAATTGGTTGATGCGATTCGCCGGGATTTTCCTGCATTGGAAGACCGGGTCTAAGTTAACTGCAAACAGTGGTAATCCAAACCATTTGATATCATGTCATCAATTTATTCCTGTGAGCGAGCGCTCATTCATATAGCCCCGACAAATTAAATCTTCATCAATTTAAAAAAACCTCATCCGGCACCAAAAACCCGTTAAAAAATTATTTTTTTTATATTATTTCAATTAATTAAATTTAATCTGGGGTTGTGCCGGCGAATGTCTTGACAAGTAAAAAGCAGGCGTGCTATTTTATCGATTGAGCGCTCGTTCAGACAACACACCCGTCTGTTGTAAAAAATAAATACAATATGATATCAAACGGTTAAAATGGAAGAACTGAACCGAACAAAAGATATCCCCACCCAGGTCAAAGATCCGGAGCTGGTGGATCGCAGACGACGGCAAATTACCGATGCGGCCGTACAGCTGTTTATCGATAAGGGATTCCACAAAACCACAACCCGCCAGATTGCCAGTGCAGCCGGGTTTTCCATCGGCTCTGTGTATGAATATTTCGCGTCAAAGGAAGATATATTGTACATGGTATGCGAATCGATCCACGCAGAGGTGGAACGCGGTGTCACCGCCGCCATGTCCCAGGCAGCCGGGGGCAGAGATGCATTGGCGAAAATCATCCAGGAATACTTTATGGTATGCCATCGGATGAGTGATTTTATCCTTTTGATCTACCAGGAAACCCAGTCCCTGCCGTCCCAGTGGCAAAAACGGGTACTGGAAAATGAGCTTCGTATCACCGGCCTTTTTGTGGAAGCACTTGCCGGCATCGCCAATTCCGACGACCAAATAAAGCTTGCTGAAAGCAATCTTGAACTGGCAGCCCACAATATTGTTATTTTAGGACATATGTGGACCTTCCGGCGCTGGTATTTGGGCCATCACTATCGTATTGAAGATTATATTCAGCTGCAAACCGACATCATTTTGGGAATGTTTGCCGGTAAAACAAAATAATCATAGGCGCTGTAATCAACACCTTTATGTCTTCGATTTATGTTCGGCTGTTGATGGTAAGCAAGATTTGTAATCGACTTTAAGGAGGTAAAATGACAACGGAAGTCGGGGTATACAAACCCAGGAACCATATACGGGTTGTCACAGCGACGTCTCTTTTCGACGGCCATGATGCCGCCATCAATATCATGCGCAGGATTCTCCAGGACACCGGCATAGAAGTGATTCATTTGGGACATAATCGGTCGGTTCAGGAAATCGTGAAAGCTGCCATTGAGGAGGACGCCCAGGGAATCGCGGTATCCAGTTACCAGGGCGGTCATATCGAATTTTTCAAATATATGGTCGATCTATTAAATGAAAAGGGGGCGCCGCATATCAAAGTTTTTGGCGGCGGAGGCGGTGTGATTGTGCCGGATGAAATCGCCGAACTCCAAGCTTACGGGGTGACCAAGATTTACTCACCGGAAGATGGCTCCAAATTGGGATTGCAGGGTATGATCAACCACATGGTCGAAGCCATTGATTTCTCAACGGTCAAGAAGGGCCCGTTTGTGTTTGATGACCTGTCTCCGGATAATAAATTACGGGTTGCCAATCTGATATCGGTCATAGAACACGCCAAAGTCCAGCAAAACGGCGATCTGGCAGCCCTGAGAGCCGAGTTGGCTAAAAAAATCGGGAACCGAATAGCACCGGTAATCGGTATAACCGGTACCGGCGGTGCCGGTAAATCGTCATTGACCGATGAACTGATTTTACGGATGCTGCATGATATTAAAGATATCCATATTGCCATCATCAGCTGTGATCCAACTCGACGCAAGACCGGCGGCGCGCTTTTAGGGGACCGAATTCGCATGAATGCCATCGGCAACTCCCGGGTATATTTACGTTCACTGGCAACACGCACGTCTCAAACAGAAATTCCCGAGGTTTTGAGAGAAGCGATTGAGGCCGCAAAGGCCGCCGGCTATGACTTGATTATCGCTGAAACTGCCGGAATCGGACAGGGAGATTCCCGTATTACCGATCTGGTTGACTTATCCATGTATGTCATGACCAGTGAATTCGGCGCGGCTTCCCAGCTTGAAAAAATTGATATGCTGGATTTTGCCGATCTGGTGGCGGTAAATAAATTCGAAAAACGCGGCGCCGAGGATGCGGTGCGAGATGTTCGCAAACAGGTCCAGCGCAATCGCAAAGCCTTCGATCAATCGCCGGATGAAATGCCGGTATATGGAACCATTGCATCCAAATTTAATGATGATGGCGTGACAGCGCTTTATCATGCCGTCATGGATGCGGTCGCTGATAAAACCGGTGTTAAATTTAAGACCGGTCTACCCAGACCCAACACCAAGATATCAACGTCCAAAACCATCATTATTCCACCGGAGCGCACGCGGTATCTGAGTGAAATCACCGATATCATTAGAGGTTATCACCAAGAAACGAAAGCGCAGGCAGAGGCGATCAGAAAGGTCTGGCACCTCAAGGAAACCGCCGGCACCTTAACCAGTGAAGATCTGAAAGGGGATACAGCCCAACTTCTTGAGCGGCTCAAAGTGCAAATAAATGCAGCCGAAGCGGCTCTTCTGCCGGAGACAGATAAGACGCTTGGGGAATGGGAAGACATCCGGGCAGCTTATTGTAAGGATGAACTGGTCTATCCGGTCCGTGATCGTGAAATCAGAACCCCTTTGTTTTTCGAGTCATTATCTCATTCCCGCATATCCAAAATTGAACTGCCAAAATTCAAAGATCCGGGGGAAATTTATCGCTGGTTGCGGGAAGAAAATGTTCCCGGACGATTTCCTTATACGGCCGGGGTGTTCCCTTTAAAACGAGTGGACGAGGATCCGACCCGCATGTTTGCCGGCGAAGGCGATCCGGCTCGCACCAATCGGCGGTTCAAGATGCTTTCAGCGGACTATGAAGCCAAACGGCTGTCAACCGCCTTTGATTCGGTTACCCTGTATGGGTGCGATCCGGATATTCGCCCGGACATATATGGAAAAGTCGGCACCTCAGGGGTGAGCATCTGCACCCTGGACGATGTCAAAATGCTGTATGACGGTTTCGACCTGTGCGCACCCAGCACCTCCGTTTCGATGACCATCAACGGCCCGGCACCCATTATCCTTGCGATGTTTCTGAATACGGCAATCGATCAGCAGGTCGACAAGTACACGGCTGAGAACGGTAAAGCGCCTTCTGAAGCGGAATACCAGAAAATTCGATCCAGTGTTCTCTCCAATGTGCGCGGTACGGTTCAAGCCGACATTCTCAAAGAGGACCAGGGGCAAAATACCTGTATTTTTTCAATCGATTTTGCCTTAAAAATGATGGGTGATATTCAACAATATTTCATTGAAAAAAAGGTTCGCAACTTCTATTCCGTATCGATATCCGGGTATCATATTGCTGAGGCCGGTGCCAATCCAATCTCTCAACTGGCTTTTACCCTGGCCAATGGGTTCACCTACGTGGAGTATTACCTCTCCAGAGGAATGCCCGTTGACAGTTTTGCGCCGAATCTTTCCTTTTTCTTCTCCAACGGGTTGGATCCGGAATACAATGTGATCGGGCGCGTGGCCCGGCGGATCTGGGCCATCGCCATGCGAAATAAATACGGCGGATCAGAGCGATCGCAGATGCTAAAATATCATATTCAAACCTCCGGC
This sequence comes from Desulfobacterales bacterium, assembly GCA_041559695.1. Classification (GTDB taxonomy): domain Bacteria; phylum Desulfobacterota; class Desulfobacteria; order Desulfobacterales; family JAHEIW01; genus JAHEIW01. The sequence continues at coordinate 6,921 of JBFFCW010000084.1, read as the reverse complement.
CGGTCACTGCACAGCCAGGATATCCAGTTCAATGACATCCGCACCACCCTGCAGGCCTTGTGCGCAATCTACGACAACTGCAACAGCCTGCATACCAACGCCTTCGATGAGGCCATCACGACCCCCAGTGCCGAATCGGTCAGACGCGCGCTGGCCATTCAGTTGATTATTAACCGCGAATGGGGGCTTGCCAAAAATGAAAACATGAACCAGGGAAGTTTCATATTCGAAGAATTGACGCGTCTGGTGGAAGAAGCGGTTTTGCTGGAATTTGACCGTATCACCGAACGCGGCGGTGTTCTGGGAGCTATGGAAACCGGTTACCAGCGCAGCAAAATTCAGGAAGAATCGATTTATTATGAGACTTTGAAACATACGGGAAAAATGCCGATCATTGGGGTCAACACCTTTCGGGATCCGCATGCCGATGTGGAACAGCTCAGTGAGGCCGTCGAACTGGCACGTGCCACTGAAGAAGAAAAGCAAGCGCAACTCAAGCGTCTGGCCGATTTTAAAAATCGGCATGAAAAGGAGGCGCCTGCGGCCTTGGAACGCCTGCAGAAAGTAGCGCTCTCGGATGAGAATATTTTTGCTGAACTCATGAATACCGTGCGGGTCTGCAGCCTGGGGCAAATTACCCAGGCGCTTTATGACGTGGGGGGCCAATACCGACGCGGTATGTAAGATAGGTAGGTGTCAGGTGTCGGATTTCAAGTGTCAGGAAGATGCAGAGAACAGAGGACAGGAGGCCGTTTTTTTTTGCCCTCAGTCATCTGTTTGCCGACGCCCGACACCTGACATCTGCCACCTACTTTGAACTTAAAACCTGAAACCTTTGAGGAACACGACTCCTGCTTTGCACCGCTATCGACGACCAGCCTATAATGGAATTCTCTTGACCTTACAAAAAACTGCATAATAATAGAATTAGGTTTTCCCCGCAAAAGAGGGCCTCTTAAAGCGTCAGCATGCTCAAAATAAAAAGGTACTTTTATGGATGCAAAAAAATGTTTTTCTTCCATTGATGTTATCCGCGAACAACTGACCCGACATCGATACATATCGGATCAATCCTTGGCGACCGTCCTTTATCTTTCATACCACCTCAGCAAGCCGATATTCCTTGAAGGTGAACCCGGCGTGGGAAAAACCGAGGTCGCACTGGTTCTGGCGGGTATTCTCTCCACGGAACTTATCCGGCTTCAATGCTATGAAGGCCTGGATGCCAATTCAGCCCTGTATGAATGGAATTATCCCAAACAATTGCTGCGTATCAAAATGGATGAGCAATGCGGCCTGTCACCGGAAGAAATGGGCCAGGTGATTTACAGTGAGCCCTATTTGATCAAAAGGCCGTTGCTGGAAGCCATCCAGAGTTCCCATGGCAACACACCGGTACTGTTGATCGACGAATTGGATCGTGCCGATGAGGAATTTGAAGCATTTCTACTGGAAATCCTGTCCGATTTTCAAGTATCGATTCCGGAAGTCGGCACGTTGAAAGCCACTCAGAAACCCATGGTCGTGATTACATCCAATCGAACCCGCGACATCCACGACGCCCTCAAACGGCGCTGTTTTTATCACTGGATCGATTATCCGAACCTGGACAAGGAAATGAAAATCATTCAGGCGCGGGTACCGAAACTGGAAGAATCGCTTATCCATCAAATTGCGATTTTCATGCAAAATATCCGCAAAGAGGACCTGATGAAAAGGCCGGGTGTATCCGAAACCCTTGACTGGGCTGAGGCCCTTCTTAAACTTCATCGCAGCGTCCTGGATGAAGAAACGGTCGAACAGACGCTGGGATGCATTCTCAAGTACCGCGAAGATATTCAAAATTTCAAATCCAATATCTGGCCAAATCCGGAAAAACGCACTCATCTATTAACCTCATACGCCGACTTAAAATGAGCGTTCCAAATTTAAAAAAATGAAAATGTTTTTATCGCTAAGGAATTCTGTCATTTTTAATTTTTTAAATTTGAAACCCATCGGGATTGCCGATCTTACTCCGCCTGAGGCGGATCAGATGCCGTCCCGCACAGTCAACTATAGCGCAACGACATCTTCCTTGTAGCTGCGGCAACCTCGACAATCGCTCAATTTAAGTCATATAAAAATGCTGAATGAAAAAACCGATAACCCTCCCCACCGCTCGAGCAACGGATTGATCGAAAATATCGTTCGATTTTCTCATCTGTTGCGTGCTAACGATATATCCGTTTCCCTGCCGGCCGTATTGGACACACTCGCGGGTTTGCCGCTGATTGACATCTCCAATCTTCAGACGTTTCACTGTTTGCTTCGCAGCAATTTTATCAACTGTAAAAAGGATCTCTCCGGGTTCGATCACTTATTTTATGCTTACTGGTTGCCCAAGCAACGGGATACGCTTCAGATTCCAGCAGATGGCATCGCAGAAAGTGAGACCCAGCAGGATATTCTCAGCACCGTTAAAGAAAAAATGGGCGAACTTCAGGCCAGCGGAGATGCTCAACCAAAAGCAAGCAAACAATGGGCCCTGCGCTACAGCCCGCAGGCCCCTGCGCAAACAGATCAAATGCGGGAACTCAGTTTTGACGGTAGCAGAGACATGTACGAAACGATCAACAGATTGCTTCAACCATTGGCCAACCGGATCGGCCGGCGGTTTCAATATACCATGCGAGGAAAAGAGGTCAGCCTGCGAAAAATACTAAGAAAAAACATGCAATTCGGCGGAGAACTGATCCTGCTTGATTTTAGAAAAAAAAAATTGAAAAAACGCCGGGTTATATTTTTTTGCGATGTCAGCGGTTCAATGGATATCTATACCCTGATGATCCTGCAGTTTATCCATGCGCTCAGACGAATTGATCGACAGACCGAAATTTTCTTATTTTCAACAGATCTTTCCAGAGCAACCCATCTATTCGACCCGGGTGATTTTACCGCTGCCGTTTCGCAAATTCCGGGAGCTATTTCTGACTGGGGTGGGGGGACACGGATCGGTCATTGCCTGAAGCTGTTTAATGAAACCTTCGGGACAAGGAAGCTTTCCAACAAAGATATTGTTATGATTTTCAGTGACGGCTGGGACAGAGGAGAAATGGATTTGCTCGATAACCAAATGGCTTTGCTGAACCGCAAAGCCTATAAAATTATATGGATAAATCCGCTGATGAGAACGCGGGATTACGAGCCGATCTGCCGGGGAATGAGCGCTGCCCTGCCCTACGTGGATTACTTCCTGCCAATGGGCAATCTCAAGGATCTGCGGTCGATCAGCCGGACGCTAAAGAAAATGATGGTTTAATTAGGGTTTCGGGTTGCGGGTTGCGCTTTCGGCTGAGCCCGTTGCCCGTTAGCCCGTTTGCCGGTCAGGAAAATAGAACCAGACCTTTTTCCAAATCTTACGGGCTCAACCGGCTCAACTGGCTCAACGGGCAAACCTAAAACAGCGACCCCCTATTTTTGAGATAGCTGCTAATTACTTCCTTCTTTTTCTTTCGCTTCCAAAGCATCCAGAATCTTTTCGGGTGTAATCGGCAGCTCCATAAAGTCAACACCGATGGCGTCATAAATGGCGTTTACAATTGCCGGTGCCGGCGACAGCTGGGTGCCTTCTCCGGCCTCTTTGGCTCCATAGGGTCCGATGGGATCATCCGTTTCGACTTCGATGGCCTCAATTTCCGGCATCTCCAGAAAAGTTGGAAAGCCGTAATCCAGAAATGAAGGATTCATCATCTGCCCCTTTTGAACGATCACATCTTCATACAGGGCCTGGCCCATGCCGCCGACCACAGATCCCTCTAACTGCCCCTCAACCAGCATCGGGTTAATGGGCCGCCCGCAGTCATGGGCAGTGACCATCCGCAACAGTTTTACCTGGCCGGTAAAGAGATCCACTTCGACTTCAGCCGCCTGGGTCATAAAAGAATAGCTGGGGGAAAAATTACCATCCTTCTTAAACAGGGTGGTCGGTTCATCGGCCGGCGCCATCCAGGATCCTCTGCCCACGATGGGCATGGGCAGATCTGCATATTGATAGGCCTTCAGGGCTTCCAGGAAGGTCATCCCTTTTTCCGGAGAGCCTTTGACAAAAATCTGGCGGTCTCTGGCAACCAGGTCGACAACGTTGGCCTCGAGTTTGTCAGCCAGAAAGTTGAACAGTTTTTGCTTGGCGGCTGCTGCGGCCAGCCGCGCGGCATTGCCGGCCCTGACGGTCACACCGCTCCCGAAGGTCCCCGGGTCCAGCGGTGTGATACCGGTATCGGCTGCCGTAATGCGGATGTCGTCAAGGGGCACACCCAGTTCTTCGGCCACAATCTGACTGATAACGGTTTCCGCCCCCTGGCCGATATCCGCAGCGCCGGACAGAACATTAACCGCCCCGTCCCGGCCCACCTGAACCACCGCACCGGAACTGATATGGCTCATATTGCTGACCCCGCTGGGAAACGAAGCGCCGGCTAAACCCACGCCCCGGCCACGGGGTAACTTTCCCCGCTTTTCTGACCATCCGATAGCGTCGGCCGCCTTTTGAACCGATTCTGAAAATCCGCAGGTATTGATGACGAATCCGGCGGAATGGGGTTCCCCGGCATGGATGCTGTTTTTTATGCGAACCTCGGCCGGATCGAGTCCGAGTCGTGCGGACATCAGATCCAATTGGCGTTCAACGGCAAAACGGGCCTGGGGAATACCGTGTCCGCGCATAGCCCCGCCCACGGGTTTGTTGGTATAGACATGATAGCCCTCATAAAACAGATTGGGAACCTTGTAGGGGATCATCAGAAAAAAGCAGGAAAGGGCCATCATCGTCGGTGCGGTGCTGTTATAAGCTCCGCCGTCGGCGTAGGATTGAAATTGTTGCGCCATGATGGTCCCGTCTTTTTTTAGACCGGTTTTAACGGTAATATACATGGGGTGTCTTTGCCGGGTGGAAATAAAAACTTCTTCGCGATCATATATGAATTTTACGGGTTTGCCGAGGCGCATCGCAAACCAGGCCGCACAGAAATCCTTGGCAAACATATCGATTTTCTGGCCAAATCCGCCGCCGACCTTGGGTTTGATGACCCGCACCTTGCTTTCCGGAATCTGAAGGGTATTGGATAGATTGCGTCTTAAAAAAAACGGTATCTGGGTTGAGCTCCAGAGGGTGAGCTCTCCATTTAGCGGATCGAATTGAGCCAGGGCGGCGTGCGGCTCAAGGGGGGCATGATTAACGGCCTGGGAGAAAAATGTATCTTCAAAAATAGCATCGGATTCGGCAAAGGCCTTTTTGACATCACCGAACTCTTTCTTGATGGCAAAAGACGTGTTGTTCTTTATGCCTGCATGAATAACGGGCGCGCCGTCCTTTTTGGCTTCAAAGGGATCAAATACCGCCGGAAGCTCCTCATAATCCACATCGATCAGTTCCAGGGCCTCCTCGGCGATCTCGGGGTCAATGGCACAGACGGCGGCGACATCATCACCAATATAGCGGACTTTGCCTTTGGCCAGGGCATACTCATCTTTGGCCATGGGGACAATTCCATACAGTCGATCGGGAATATCGCCGCCGGTGACAACGCCCTTTACACCCGGCAGTTTGGCTGCTCTGGAGGTGTCGATATTCAATATTTTCGCGTGGGGCAGCGGACTTCGCAATACCCTTCCGTAAAGCATTCCGGGAAGGATGAGGTCATCGGTAAACAGAGCGCTTCCCTTGGCTTTCTGGGCGGCATCCATCATCGGTAGTCTGGCGCCAACGACGTTGAATTTCTTTTCCATTTATACCTCCTTGCCGGATGAGGCTGCAACACTCATCACCGCTTCAACTACTTTTTTATACCCGGTACAGCGGCAAAGATTCCCGGCCATCTTGTGCTTGATCACATCTTCGGTGGCATGCGGTTCTTCGTCGAGGATTGCTTTGGCGGTTAAGATCATACCCGGAGTGCAAAAACCGCATTGCAGCGCACCTTTTTCCACAAATGCGTCTTGCAGGGGATGAAGGTCGCCGCCTTCGGCCAGCCCTTCAATGGTCAGAATCTGCTTGCCCCTGGCATCGACGGCAAGCATTATACAGGACAGAAAGGCCTCGCCGTCAAGTAGCACCGTACACGACCCGCAGGCCCCCAGGTCACATCCGCGTTTGGTTCCCATTAAGCCCAGTTTATCTCTTAAGACCTCCAGAAGGGTGTAGTTTGGCGAAACAAGCAACTCATAGGTATCACCATTAACATGCAGTTCGATGGCCTTTTTCATTCGCTTGACCTCCTCTTTGCTTCATTCACCGCTTTTTGCAGCAGCAATCCCATCATCCGCCTTTTGTGAGACGGCGAATAAACAGACGTTTTTAGCGGTTTGGCCGCCTTGGCCGCCAGATCCGAGGCGGCCTTCGCATTTTTCTCGCTCAATTTTTTCCCGTTTAAAAAATCTTCAGCCTGAATGCCTCTGACCGGCTTGCGATCAACGCCCGTAAAAGCCACCCGGTACCGTTTTGCATTTTCTGATGCCCATAAAGCGGTGCCGACGATGGGAAAGTCAATACTGCCGCGATTGGCAAATTTGATATAGCTGGAGATTCCATCGGCTGACGCTTTGGGTATAATGATTTCGCTTAAGATCTCTGCCGGCGCTTTGACCAGGGGTGATTTGCCATCTCCTGAAAAGAAGTCTTTGATCGGCATTTCTGTTGACCCGTCGGGGCCCTGCAGCGCTATTTTGGCATCGATGACCATCAGCGCCGGCGCCATGTCACCACAGTAAGCTGAATAGCAGGCCTCCTTTTTGTTGACCACGTGACAGATCTCGCCGCCGGCCTTGTAACAGGTCGGGCGCGAGCTTCGCCACCATTTGGATTGATTAAAATACATACATCGATTTTGCTGACAGATGTTACCCGCCAGGGTCCCCATAACCTGGTGATGATAGGAGCCGACC
>JBFFCW010000083.1:0-11459 GCA_041559695.1 Desulfobacterales bacterium | reverse complement strand
TTGTGGTGATAGCCGGCCCTTCCGGCCCAGGCGGACCGCCGCCGCTGGTAACGGTGGTCCCGGTTATCGAGCAGGATGTCAATCCGCCGTCGGAATATGTAGGCCATGTTGAGGCCATTCAGCGTGTGGACCTGCGGGCCCGGGTCGAGGGATTTTTGAAACAGGTCAACTTCAAGGAAGGAAGCGATGTCCATGAGGGCGAGCTCCTTTATGTTATCGAGCAGGCACCCTACCGGGCCAGGGTTGATGCCGACAAAGCCTTGGTGGGTCAGGCCGAAGCGACCCTCAATAAGGCACGGCAGTACCTTCATCGAGCTCGAACAGTCCGTTCCGGAGGAATATCCGCGACAGACCTGGACAATGCTGTGGCCGAAGAACTCCGTGCAAAAGCCCAGTTTGAGCAGGTCAAGGCCTATCTTCAAATCGCCCAAATAAATCTGGGTTACACCTCTATTACAGCGCCTATCTCCGGACGCATCGGGCGAACCGCTTTTACCAAAGGTAATTTGGTCGGGCCGGATTCAGGGGCTTTGGCTCGAATTGTTCAGTTGGATCCGATTCGGGTGGTCTATTCAATCAGTGAAAACGATCTTGCTGCCATTAATATGGCCCTCAAAGATGCCGATAGGGGCAAAAATCACCCCATGCTGATACCGCGAATCCAACTGGGTGACGGTCAAATTCTCAAAACAGTGGGGCATGTGGATTTTGTGGACAATACCGTGGATGTTAATACTGGCACCATCGCTGTTCGGGCTTTGTTTAAAAACCCTGAAGCCACATTGATTCCCGGGCAGTACGTTACCGTTATGGTGGCGAAAAGTTCGGCTAAAACCATGCCGGTAGTACCCCAGGCGGCGATTCTGGAGGACAGCGACGGACGCTATATCCTGTTGGTGGATGACCGGAACCGAGTTGCCATGCGACGGATTAAAACCGGACCTGTGGTCGGTGCCAACTGGGCCGTCGAAACAGGTCTGGCTGTAGGTGAAAAGGTCATTGTTGAGGGCGTCCAGAAAGTCAAGCCCGGCCAGATAGTGAAAACCACTGTTGCCGATAAACAGCAGGGGAGGTGATGTATGTTTTCACGGATTTTCATCGAACGCCCACGTCTTGCCACGGTAATATCCATCGTCATCACCCTGGGGGGTCTCATTGCGTTATTCAACATTCCCGTTGCCCAGTATCCACAGATCACACCGCCCGAAATCCGTGTCACCGCTTTCTATCCGGGCGCCAATGCCCAGGTTGTTGCAGATAATGTGGCAGCGCCCATGGAAAAAGAGGTCAACGGTGTGGAAAATATGCTCTACATGGCCTCTTCCTGCTCCAATAATGGGCGATATACGCTGGCCGTCACTTTTGAGGTGGGCACTGATCCGGACATCGACCAGGTCAACTTGCAAAACCGGGTGCAACTGGCAACTTCCAAACTGCCCCTGGCGGTGGTCGATCAGGGCATTGATGTGCGCAGACGATCCACCGACATGTTGGGTGCAGTAGAATTCTTTTCTCCCCAGGGCACCCGGGACAAGCTTTTTTTGAGCAACTACGTCAGCAAAAATATAAAAGATGCCCTGGTGCGTATCAACGGTGTCAGTGATGTCTTTATTTTTGGTGAGTTCGAATACAGTATGCGCATCTGGATGAATCCGGAGAGGCTCACCGCATTAGGTCTGACCTCCGATGACATAATCGCGGCAATCCGCCGGCAAAACATCCAGGCCGCGGTGGGGTCCATCGGAACATCACCCGCCGATACCGGTCAGCAGGTCCAGTACACCCTGCGAGCCAAAGGGCGTCTTGATGATCCTGAAAATTTTGAAAACATCATCGTGCGCAGCAATGAGCAGGGCGGTCTGGTACGGGTTCGTGACGTGGCCCGGGTGGAACTTGGCGCCAAAGACTACCTCACCCGCTCGATTTTTAATGGTCAGGCGTCCGTGGCCATAGGTGTTTACCGATCTTCAAAGGCCAACGCCTTAGACACCATGAAAGCGGTGCGGGCTGAACTCAAACACCTCGCCGAGCGGCAGCCCGGCGATATAGACTATGATGTCTTTTATGACACCACCAAATACGTTTCAGCGGCCATTCACGAAATTGGGCTGACCCTTGTCATTACCTTTTTTCTGGTCTTGTTCGTGAATTACATTTTTTTGCAGGACTGGCGGGCGACCCTGGTTCCCACGGTGACCATTCCGGTATCGCTCATCGGCACTTTTGCCGTTTTGCTGGCCCTGGGATACAGTGCCAACACCCTTTCCCTGTTTGCTCTGATCATGGCCATCGGGCTGGTGGTGGACGACGCCATCGTGGTGGTGGAAAATGTATACAGGGTCATGGACAAACGCAAACTCAGCGCCAAACCCGCAACCATCCATGCAATGGGCCAGGTCACCGGTCCCATCGTTGCCACTACTTTGGTACTTTTGGCCGTATTCGTACCGGTGGCGTTCATGCCCGGTACCACCGGCCAGCTGTATAAACAATTTGCCGTGACCATTTGCACGGCGGTGGTCATCTCGGCCGTCAATGCTTTGACCCTGAGCCCCGCCCTGTGCGCCGTGTTGCTCAAAAGCCCGAAGATTCCTCAACATGGTCCCCTTGCATGGTTTAACCAAGTCCTTGGGGCTTCACGCAACATATACGTGACCGGCGCCGCTTGGTTGATCCGCAGGCTGGTGGTGGCGTTGTTGATCTTCGTCGGTGTTGTCGGTGCTGCCTATTTCCTGTTCACTCACAGCCCAACATCGTTCCTGCCCCAGGAAGACCGGGGTGTTTTATTTATCAATGCACAACTGCCGGAGGGGGCTTCACTGGCTCGCACCAACACGGTTATGGAACAGGCGACATTGGCGTTGCAGGACATCGATGGTGTTGAAAGTTCGCTTGGCGTGAGCGGGTTCAGCCTGCTCAGCGGTATGGCCGAGAATGTCGGATTCGGCATTATTGTCCTGAAACCATGGGACGAGCGCACCCGTTCGCATCAGCAGTTGGAGGCCATTGTGAGGAAGGCCCAGGAGAGACTGGCCGCCATCTCTTCGGCCAATATTTTTGCCTTTGCACCGCCGCCCATATCCGGGCTGGGTACCACCGGCGGCTTTGACTTCCGGCTTCAGGCCCTTGAAGATCAGCCTCCACGGGAAATCGCCGCGGCAACCCGGTCCTTAGTCATCGCCGCCAACCAGGACCCGACCCTGATGCGGGTTTTTTCCACCTACACTGCTGACACGCCTCAGATCTTCGTGAATCTTGACCGCACGCGGGCCGAGACGCTCGGGGTGCCGGTCAGTCGGGTCTTTGCCACCCTGAAGGATCACCTCGGCTCAAGTTATGTAAACGATTTCAATCTTTACGGCCGGACCTATCAGGTCAAGGTTCAGGCTGAAACCCGGTATCGGGATACGGTAAGTGACATCAGCCGGCTCTATGTCCGCAGCAACAACGGAAAAATGGTGCCCATGAAAAGCCTGATTACCCTGACCACGGTCCTGGCACCGCAAATCGTTGACCGTTACAACCAGTTCACCAGTGTACAGATCAACGGTAACGCAGCCCCGGGTTTTTCCTCGGGAGAAGCCATGGCAGCCATGGAGCGTCTGGCGTCCAAGACCCTGCCACCCGGCTACGCCTTCGACTGGTCGTCCATGTCCTTTCAGGAACGCAAAGCCGGCGGCAAGGTTCAATTCCTGTTCGCTTTGGCCCTGCTTTTTGGCTATCTGTTCCTGGTGGGACAGTACGAGAGCTGGAATATACCCCTTTCCATCATCTTGTCGATTCCGGTGGCCAGTCTTGGAGCACTTGCCGGTTTGTGGATCGCCGGCCTCAGTTTCAGTATTTACGCCCAGGTCGGCCTGGTCATGCTGGTGGGCCTGGCCGCAAAGAACGCCATCCTGATTGTGGAGTTCGCTAAGGACCGAAGGGAACAGGGATATTCCGTGGAAAAAGCCGCCATTGAAGGGGCGAAAATTCGTTTTCGTCCGGTGCTGATGACCGCTTTCACGTTTATTCTCGGGGTGGCGCCTCTGGTGATTGCCACAGGTGCGGGTGCCAACAGCCGACGGGCCATCGGAACAACGGTCTTTTCCGGGATGCTGGCAGCGACCCTGCTGGGCATTTTTCTGATCCCTGCCCTTTACTATGCTTTTCAAACAGGTCGCGAAAAGGGCCATGCCTGGCGGGCCAAAAAGAGGGACAAACATGTTGCGGAATAAGGTAAAGATGATGCATGCGCAAAAAGACAAACAAATGAAGAATATAGTCAACGGCTCAACAAGGAGGATGCTGGCTATCCTGACCCTGGGCGCTTTCATTGTTCTGGCCTTGACCGGATGTGCCGCGGTTGGGCCGGACTATACCCGGGTGAAGCCTGACGCGCCGGATGAATGGCACGCTGAACTCCAGGGCGGCCTGACCGCCGGTTCGCTGGAGCCCGAAACCCTTGCCCAGTGGTGGAGTATGCTGAATGATGCGGAACTCGACAGCCTTGTGGCACGCGCTGTTAAAGGCAATCTGGATCTGAAAAACGCCCGATCCAGAGTCCGTGAGGCCCGGGCTTTGCGGGGCATTCGCAAGGCGAATCTATTTCCCTCCTTGGATGCCGAGGCTTTAGCTTCAAAACAACGCAGCAGCGAAAACAGCGGTACGGGAACTGACAGCAAACTTTATACGGCCGATTTTGACGCGGGCTGGGAACTGGACGTTTTTGGCGGCGTGCGCCGCTCCGTGGAAGCGGCCCAGGCGAGTCTCGAAGCCACACAAGAGGATCTGTACAACGTTCTGGTGAGCCTGGTGGCTGAGGTGGCTCTGAACTATGTGGAGGTACGGACCTTCCAGGCCCGTTTGGCGGTTACCGAGGCCAATATCAAAACTCAGCAAAAAACATATGACTTGAATCAATCGCGGTACGAGGCAGGGATCATCGACGAGCTGGCCGTGCAGCAATCCTTGCGTATCCTGGAAAGCTCCCGTTCCCAGATCCCGGCTTTGATGACAGGACTGGACGCAGCCAAAAATCGTCTGGCGGTGCTGCTGGGGGAGGAGCCAGGAAAACTTCATCGTGAACTAGCTGCGAGACGACCCATTCCGGAACTACCGAAAACGGTGGTTATCGGGATTCCTGCAGAGACCCTTCGCCACCGGCCCGATATCCGCCGAGCTGAACGAAATCTGGCGGCCCAGACAGCCCGCATCGGTGTGGCTACGGCGGATCTTTATCCAAAATTTCGATTATTTGGCACCATTGGACTGGAGTCCCTTTCCAGCGAAGACTTCTTTGAATGGGCCAGTCGCACCTGGAGCATCGGGCCCGGCGTCTCCTGGAATATCTTTCGTGGCGGTGCCATCCGGGAGAATATCGAGGTACAAACCGCCCGTCAGGAGCAGGCCATGATCCAATATGAAGCGGCCGTACTAAAGGCTCAGGAAGAGGTGGAAAATATCCTTGTGGCCTATGCCAAGGAGCAGCTCCGACGGGAATCCCTCTCCAAAGCAGCGACTGCGGCCCAGCGGGCCGCCTTAGTGGCCCAGGACCAGTACCAGGCGGGTCTGGTGGATTTTAATAATGTACTGGACGCTCAACGCTCGCTTCTTATCTTACAGGATGAACTGGATCAGAGTAATGGCGCCGTGATCTCCAATTTGGTAAGACTTTACAAGGCATTGGGCGGCGGCTGGAAATCCTTCGAGGCAATCGAAGATAAGCCGACGAAGACGGCAAAGACAAAATAACCGACAAGAAAAAAATAAGGTTATCCGCATCTGAACAGCATATAAAAAAGGAGAGGAGGTCAAAGAGATGCTTTATGGCGCCATGAATTTTCCGGCCAGGCCCATTATTAAAGAGCTTGAGGCCTTTTCAGAACTGGGATTTGACTACCTTGAGCTGACCATGGATGCGCCAAAGGCGCATTACAGCATAATTCGTCAGGAGAAAAAAAGACTCCTTAAAGCCCTCGATCGGCACAATATGAAGCTTGTTTGCCACCTCCCCTCCTTTGTTTATACGGCGGATTTGACCCATAGCATTAGAAAAGCTTCCCTGAATGAGGTTCTCAAATCTCTCGAAGTGGTTGCAGAGCTTGCATGTCCCAAGGCGGTGCTTCATCCCAGTTATATTATGGGACTCGGCATCTTTGTAATGGATCAAGCAAGAGAATATGCCTTGGAAAGTCTCAATGCTATTACGGAAAAAGCCGATCAGCTTGGGCTTTTCATTTGTATCGAAAATTTGTTTCCAAAAATCCACTCCCTAGTGGAACCCGAGGACTTTGCTGAATTATTCGAAAAATTTCCAAATCTTAAGCTGACGCTTGATACCGGACATGCCCATATTGGGGATATCGGGGGAAAAAGAGCGGTAACGTTTATAGAAAGGTTTCCGGATCGAATCGGCCATATCCATGTAAGCGACAATCTCGGCGAAGCAGACAACCATTTACCTGTTGGGGCAGGGACCGTTAATTTTTCTGAAATTGCTAAATCCCTCAAGGATATCGGCTATGACGATACCATTACACTTGAAGTTTTTTCAAAGGATCGGGACTATCTGAAGATGAGCAGAGATAAAATATCGGCTATGTTTGACACGCTCTTCAAAGATCAAGACGCGGACAGCAGTTCAAAAAAAGATCGGACAAAGTAAAAAACATGGGAAAAAATTTATGATGTAGCTATTGGTAGCTCTCTAAAAAGGTCCGGAAGTCCTGTAAGAGGTAAACAGCAATATTGAGCATTACGCTGAACAGAAAAAGGGCTTTAAGTAAGGATCGCCTAAATCCTATCTTTTTTTCTGTAGACGGTTCCCAGAAAAATGGCGATGATATCATTGGTTTCGTCCGTCACACGGACTTCATACGTGGCCAGTTTCGGATTGAGCGATACCTCATTTGCTTCGGCAAAGAGTGTTTCACCGGCAACAGATGCTTTTACGTAAGAGATACTCACATTGATGCTAAGGGCAACGGTTTGATGCGAATTTGAAGCAACGGCAAACGCCAAATCCGCCAGGGAGAAAATCGCTCCGCCATGCGCTATATTGACGCCATTTAAGTGATGATCCTTAATCTCCATTTTCGCTCTTGCCCGTCCCTCAGAAACTTCCAGAAGTTCGATGCCGACATGATCGGCGAATCTGTCATTTTTAAAAAAATTTCTTACAGCTTTCATTGGTGTTTTCCTTTTTCTTTAACGCCGCTTTCATGGGCGTTTCAGATATGTTTCAGTTTATCATCTGTGGGCAACAGGGTTTATTTGTCCGTTTTGTTTGAACAGATTACCCTTGCATCCAATGCCAGCCCGTAATTTCCATCATCGGAGAGGATCAGCGGATTGATATCCAGTTCCTGAATTTCGGGAAAGTGATACATTAATTGTGATACGTTTACCAGACATTGTGTCACAACCTGTCGATCAGCAGCTTTCATTCCACGAAAGGGCCCAAGAATTCTCGCGCCGCGGAGCTGATGGATCATTTCATTTGCTGCATGTTCGTCCACCGGAGCAAGGCGCATACTCACATCCTGTATCGCTTCCACCAGTATTCCTCCGAACCCCACCAATACCGCTGGACCAAAAACCGGATCTCTTTTTGCCCCTATGATGATTTCTCGGGATGCGAAAATCATTTTTTGGAGCACGACACCGATGATTCCGCTGAATCGAGAATGCATTTCTTTCCATTTCGTTTCCAGCGCATCTGTATCCGGGATATTGAGTGCAATGCCGCCTTGATCACTTTTGTGTAAAAGATCCAGAGATACCGCTTTAATGACCACCGGATATCCGATTTCATTTGCAGCGTTGCATGCCTCGGAAAAGGTGGTGACCATACGCCATGGCGCCGTTGGAATACCCATCCGATGTAAAAGATCAAAAGATTCGTGAAGCAACGGATGTCGATCTTTTTGGCAAATCCCATCTGTCCACGCTTTGATGTTGTCTTTTGGGGGAAAAGACGTTTTCTGAACCGTGCCGGTTTTCTTTTGCCGGCATACGGTATAATGATATTGAAATGTCAGAGCCTTGAAGGCTTGGACAGGATCCATAAAAAAAGGATAATCCAATTGTTTTTTTAATGCCGGGTGAAAAGAAAGCGGAACCTCTACGACGATGACAATCGGCTTGCCGTGCCGATCGGCGAGTTCGGCGAGTTTTTTCAACACCTGTATGGTATCTTTTTTTTCTATCTGCATATGGGAAACATGAATGTAAACAATCCCGTGGATATCTGGTTGTTTTAAAATTTTATCTGCGATTTGGGGATACACCTGAAGATCAAAAATATCCCCCAAGTCCAGAGGGTTACCAATCTTTATGACGCCGGCGCGAAAATGTTTTCTGGTTTCATCCAGGATGCTCGAATGTAATTTGGGTAAATTGAAACCGTATTTTGAACACATATCCGCCGCAACCACTGCATGGCCCCCTGATCTGGAAAGAATCGCCAGGTTTTTTCCCTCAAGAAGGGGTAAGGAAAGACCCTTAATGGCAAAAATCGCATCTTCTGTGGACGTCACCCTCACAATGCCTGCAGATGCGCACGCTGCGTCAACAATTTTATCATCCCCGGCCAGGGCCGCACTATGGGATTTTGCGATGGTATGGGTTAACGGGTTTGTATTTGACTTGTGGAGAATAACCGGTTTGGTGGTTTGAAACGCGAGGTCCGCAAAATCTTTTCCTCTCTTAAAATCTTCAAGATAAAAGTAAATGACATCGGTATCCGGATCTTTCATCAAATAGGCCAGAAGGTCTGTTTCGTCCAGATTGAGCTTGTTTCCCATGCTCACACATTTGCTGAGCCCCACTCCCGGCTGTTTCAACCCTTCTGCAAGAGAAAGCCCTATTCCGCCACTTTGAGACATCACGCTGACAGGACCTTTCTTGAATTCAGAAGGCAGGGCGATAAAGGGAACATAGAGGCCGTTTTGCGTATTGATCACACCCATACAATTCGGACCGACAAACCGGATACCCGATCGCTTGGCGGCAGTGAGCAAATCCTTTTCAATGCTTTTGCCGTCTTCCCCCATTTCCCTAAAACCGGCGGATTCAATAATCGCAAGCCCAATTCCCTTTTTCCCGCACTGGGCGATAACTTCAGGAATAAAACGCGCGGGGGTGAGAATAACAGCGAGATCCGGTGTATCCGGTATATCAAGAACAGACGTATACACCGGATGTCCCATCACGGTGCCGCCCTTTGGCCCCACGGCATAGATTTTTCCCGCATAACCGAAATTAACCAGATTTGAAATAATGTTTTTGCCGAGGTTATCCATAGATTCAGAAACACCGACAACAACAACGGATTCCGGATAAAAAAATTTTTTCATAAAATGTTCCTTATGGTTGTGGTTCAAGGTGTTTAGGGGATGGCTAAAAATAGATTGCTTTTTAAAAGCCTTTTGTTTATTAAGTAAATAATTACTTATAAACGATAGGCCTTTCCGATCATAATAATTTTCTGATTACACGATAAGAACGGATTTGATTATTTTAAATAATCATTAATAGACATCTATTCATCGGGAAACTTTTTTATTAATTTTCCAATTTAAAAAATGAACTATTCTTAATAACAAGTCTTAAATAAGTCAAGCGAATTAGATTAATCATAAGTGTTTATTTAGTGCCCGAACGAAACCTCCAAGTTTTCGTTCGGGCACGATTCAACCAAGGTGGTGTGATGGAATCCAAAAGAAAACGAATGACCGGCGATGAGCGTCGCCAAGAGATCATTCGGGCTGCAATGGATGTTTTTTCGAGAAGCGGCTTTAGCGGCTCGACGACACGAAAGATTGCCGAGAGGGCCGGGATCAGCGAGGCCATGATCTACAGCCACTTCAAAGACAAGGAAGAACTGTATTCCGCCATTATCGATCAAAAAATGCAAGAGAGCGAACCTTTGTATTATCCCCTCGATGCCATGAGAAAGAAAGACGATGAACGGGTTTTCGCTACAATCGTCTCAAACTTTATGCAGCGCTATAGCCAGGACACAACGTTTTTAAGGCTTCTCTTGTTCAGCGCTCTTGAGGGCCACGAGTTGGCCGGAATGTTTGTGGCCGGCCCCGTCCGCAGGTTCTTCGAGTTTCTTGCCGAGTACATTCGGGAGCGTATTGACGAAGGGGCTTTCAACCCGGTCGATCCGGAGATAGCATCCCGATGCCTGGTGGGGATGGTCAATTATTTTATTCTTCTTAAAAAAATATTCGGCGATGAAACACTTCAGTCCATTGAGCTTAAAGAGGCCATTGAAACCATGGTCAACATTTTTTGCCGGGGTATTATGAAGGGAGGAGAAAATGGAAGCGGTTGAAAAAAGAATCGAACAGGTTCATCAATTGGTCGAGGCCGTATCCGCCCATCGAGATCAATTGATCGAAACCGCTGTTCGGGATGCCGGCTTTACCATCAGAGAATGTCGTATAGAAGTGGATATGAATTTGGACAACCTGAAAGGTTTTGATAAGATGGTCACGGCCTTTGCCGAGCGGCAGCCGATTTGCCGACCGGACCAGGAAGTTGCCCTGCTGCTGCCGTATAACGGCAGCGCCTGGTTGAACACGGCCATTGTTTCCATATTCCTTGTGGGAAATCGAGTAAGGGTGAAATTTTCGACGCGGGGGTCAGAAATTTCCCGTTTTATGGAATCCCTCTATAGACCGATATTTGGGGACGCCATTCGGTTTGAGTACGCCAACGGCAGAAATTTTCTAAAAAACGCCATTGCAAACCCGAATATACCGGCCATTTGTTTATTTGGCTCCGATGATCATGCCCTGCAGTACGAGACAGCCGTTAAAAAGTTCAAAAAGAAATTTGTTTTTGAAGGGCCTGGAAAAGACCCTTTTGTTGTTCTTCCAGGGGCTGATCTGGAATCTTCAGCCCGAGAACTTTCCTTTTCCAAATACATTTATGCGGGACAAACCTGCACGGCGCCGGAGCGCGTTTATGTGCATGAATCCCTTCATGATGCATTTGTGGAACGGTTTGTAGAATTGAGCCGTCAAGTTAAAACGGGGGATCCCGCTGATCCTAATACGGAAATGGGACCGGTAGCCAGTGAGCGAGCCGTAGCGAATATCAAGGCCCAACTCAAGGACGCTGTAGACAAAGGCGCTCAGGTTGTTCTTGGCGGTCGTATAGACGGTCATATGGTGTACCCCACGGTGGTTGTGAATGCCACTCACGACATGCTGGGCGTTCGGGAGGAGACCTTTGGACCCGTGAGCTATATCTGCTCGTTTGAGAATCCGGATGAAGCGCTGGGCCTGGTCCGGGACAATCGTTTTGGACTGAGGGCTTCGGTGTATGGAGATGAAACGGCCGTAAATTTCGGTAACCAACTTGTCGGAAAACCCTATTGCCATCCAGTGGATAAAATCACTTTTGGGCGCTTTGGTACTGTGGGCATCAACCAGGGGAGATCGGAATCATGGGTCGGTGCCTTT